>NZ_BAAAXZ010000080.1:0-28936 GCF_039535865.1 Streptomyces thioluteus | reverse complement strand
GCCACGGCCATGGCCCGGACCGCGCCGGCCCCGCCGGGGTCGGGCGCGGTCGGGTGGTACGCGTCGGCCGTCAGGCCGTACCCGAGGGCCGCGGCGACGAGTTCGGCGCCGCGCTCGCGGGCCCGGTCCTCGCGCTCCAGCAGCAGGAAGCCCGAGCCCTCGCCGAGGGTGAGGCCCTGCGAGCGGGTGTAGGGGGCGCAGGGGTGCTCGTCCAGCGCGCCGAGGCAGTTGAAGCCGTTGAAGGACACCAGGCTGAGCGGGTCCACGCCGCCGCACAGCACCGCGTCCGCGTCGCCGCCCCACAGCAGCTCCAGGGCGTAGCCGATGGCGACGCCGCCCGCCGCGCAGGCGTTGGAGACCACCGACCGCGGGCCGTGCAGGCCGTGGGCCGCGGCGACCGCGTCGGCGCACGCGTGCAGGGTGTAGGCGGACAGCGGTTCCGGGTCGGCGGCGGCCAGCCCGTCGGCGAGCCAGGCGCGGTGGAACGTCTCGCCGGTGCGGGTGCCGCCCAGCGAGGTGCTCACCACCAGGCCCAGCCGCCCGGGCCGGTACCCGGCCCCGGCGAGGCGGCCGCGGCGGGCGGCCTCCCCGGCGGCGGCGAGGGCGAGTTCGACGGCCCGGTCGGGACGTTCCCGCCCGTCGGGCGCGGGCAGGTCGGGGGCCTGCCCGGCGAACTCGGTGGACAGGCCGGTGAGATCGATCCGGTCGGCCCTGACGATGCCGCCGCGCCCGGCGACGAGGTTGTCCCAGGACTCCTCGACGCCGGACCCGAGGGCCGAGACCATGCCGACCCCGGTGATGATGGCGCGCACGGTCACTCCCCGATGCGGCGGGACCAGGACACCGGCACGACGGCCGGTGACGACACCGTCCGCACGGCGTCGCCGGAGCCCGCGGTGAGCTCCAGGCCGGGCACCGCGAACGGCTGGTCCAACAGGCCCATGGACAGCTGCTGTTCGCCCTGCGGCGCGGCCGTCGTGAACAGCACGGTGCCGACCTTCTCACCGCCCGCGAAGACGTTCGCCCCCTCGGCGAGCGGTCCGTCCGACGCGAGCAGGACCGTCCCCCGGCGCGGCGCGGGCAGCGCCGCGAGCGCCTCGCCGCCGCGGAACGGCTCCTCGCGGCCCGCGGTCATCAGCCACTGCACCCCCGCCTCGCGCGCCGACAGCCCCGCATCGCACGCCGACACCCACGGGTGCCGGACCTCCAGCCGGGCCCGCTCCAGGGCGGCGGCCCCGACCGGCCCGCCGTCCAGCTCCGCCGCGGCCTCCTCCGCCCACGCGCGGATGCCGAGGCCCGCCGGGGCGAGCAGGACGTACCCGTACTCGCCCGTCGTGCCCGTGCGGGCGAGCAGCGCCGGGGCGGAGCCGGTGGGCGCCTGAACCTCGCACACCCCGCCCAGGACGAGGCTGGAGACCTCGAAGTCGGTCAGCCGCGCCGCGATCCGCCAGGCCAGCGGGCCCTCGAAGGCCACCGCCTCGTACGCGCCGGTGCGGTCGGTGACGGTGACGTCGGCGATGCCGGCGGCCACCGCCTCCGCGCGCAGCACGTCGGCGAGGCGGGGGTCGCCGGCCAGCAGCCAGGTGGACTCGTCGAGTTCGAGGTGGCCGACGATGTCCTGCGGCAGACCCTCCTCGGTGAGGACGAGGCTGTCGGAGACGGTCAGCGGCTCGACGTACTGGGTGTCGCGGGCCAGGACGCGGGCGAGCAGCTCGGCCCTTTCGAGACCGGTGAGTTCGAGGAGGGCGTCGGTGCGCTCGTAGACCCCCACGGTCGTGCGCAGCATGCGGTAGTCGGTGTCAACGGTGGTCATGGGGTGGCTCCTTGTGCCGGGGGGTTCGGTGGCTGCGGGGGCGTCAGCGGTGGGTGTGCAGCCAGGTGGCGACGGCCTGCGGGCCGTCGGGGAGGTGGGTCATGGACGCGAGCAGCTCGTCACGGCCGGGGACGCGGCCCCGCGCCGCGCCGGCCAGGACCTCGCCGATGTGCTCCGCCGCGGCGGCCGCGTGGTAGACGGGGGCGCGGGCCACCGCGTCGAGGAACGGGTTGCCGGTGAGCAGCGGCGTCAGCTCCGTCCGCCAGCCGTACGGGAAACACCGCGTACGGGAAGAGCACCCCGGGCAGGTGCTCCTCGAAGGCGTCGAGGGCGGCCTGGTCGGCGGGCTCCTGCGGCGGGACCGGTCCGCCCTCGTGCAGCAGGGCGACCGCCGGGGTGCCCAGCAGCGTCGCGCGGGCCATCGCGCAGGAGGTGATGTTGTCGGTGAGGAACAGGTCGGCGGCGCCCAGCAGTTCGGTGAAGTCCGCCAGGGGCAGCGGTGCGCTGTTCACGAAGCGGACGGCGTCGTCGGCAGGGCCGTCGGTCACCGGGCCGCGGCCGACCCCGACGACGGTCACCGGGCGGCCCAGCCGCCGCAGGATCCGGGCCAGCCACACCCGGAACAGGCCGCGGTGGTCGTGGCGCGAGCCGGTCGCCTTGGCGATGTAGTCGAACGCCGTGGACGCCCAGGCGGACTTGGGGAACACCACGAGCAACTCGTCCGTGCCGACCCCGTGCGCGGCGCGTACGGTCGCGGCGCGGTCGGGGTCCACCACGGGCGGGGCGTCGTAGAGCCGGAACGCGCCGTCGGCCTTGCTCGGCGGGGCGACCGGCACCGGGCGCAGTGGGGTCACGTCGTCGGGCAGTGGCGGGAGGTCGATGCGCGGCGCGTACCAGCGGCGTACGGCCTCGGCCCCGGGCAGCCGGGCGATCTCCATGGTCATTCCGGGGGGCGCCGGAGCCCAGGGCGAGGGAGTCGACGGCGGCGAGCGGCCGGCCAGGGCCCGCAGGCCGTCCAGGGTGATGGGGGCCGGTTCGAGGGTGAGCAGGTGGTGGTCGGCGAGGACGACGCCGTCCGGGTCGAACTCCTCGGCGGTGGCGGCGAGTTGCGCGTCCTGGCGGCTGAGGCGGGGCGCGAACTCGCGTACGGGGACGCCGGCGGCGCGGGCGTACGCCGCGTTCTGCGGCGGCACCACCAGCAGCGGGGACATGCCCGCCCGCCGGAGCTGACCGGCCAGGAGCATGGCGTTGTGCAGTTCGCCCAGGCTGAACCGGCCCGGACAGACGATCATGATGCGCATGCGCCGGTCTCCTCTCGTGCGGCCCGGTGGGTGATCGCGGCCGCCGCCTCGTGTTCGTGGGCCGCCACCGCCAGCGTCCACTCCGCGTTCAGCCCGCGGTCCGTCCGGTGCCGGTTGACGAGGCTGACCAGTACGCCGTCGTCCAGGACCCGGCACAGTGCCTCCTGGTGCGTGCCGCCGGCGGGCCGGCAGGCCAGCCAGCGGCCGCCGGGCAGTTCCACGGCGAGGGCCGAGGTCCACAGGCGGCCGGCGGGCGGTGGGGTGGTGTGCCAGACGGCGCCGTCGGCGTCGGCCAGCAGCAGCCGGGGCGCGGCGGGCGCGGCGGGGGTCAGGTGGGCGACGGTCTCGCCCTTCGCCGGGGCCGGTGCGCCGCTGAGGCGGAGCTTCCAACATCCCTCGGAGAAGGGGACATGGACCAGTTGAGATCCCCGGCGGTGAGCCCGAAAGCCGTCGTCGGCCGGCTCCCATGTCAGGGGCGTGCTCTCGCCCCAGCCCAGGCCGGTCTCCGGGTCCTCCCGGGGGCCCTGCCGGTCCACCCACAGGCCCGCACGCCAGTCGGTGAGGGACCCCAGGGGGCGACGGCGCGGGAAGGGGCTCGACAGCACCCGCTCGCCGGCGTCGCGCCACAGCACGAGTCCTCCGTCCGGCGCGCTCAGCAGCAGCTCGCCGTCGGGCGTCGCGGCCGTGGCGACGGTGCGGCGGGCCACCGTCCGCTGCCCGAAGGCGACGTGGCCCGTCCTTCGCGTCGGTGCCGGGGCGGGGGCGGTAGTGCAGGGGCGGAGGCCCGGAAGTGTGGCGGGGGCCGCTCCGGGCACCAGCCGTGCCGGGTCCTGTTCCTCGGACAGCCGCACGCGGTAGCCGAACTCCGTTCGCCGCCCCAGGCGTTGGAGCAGGGCGGGCAGGGCGTTGCCGCCGAAGCGCGCCTCCACGTCGGCGTCCCACTCGGGCCGCAGCGCCAGTCCGCCGGCCGGGTCCCACCACGCCATGCCGCGGGGCCGCCCGTCCGCCCCACAGCGGGTGGGGGCGGTCGACGGACAGCGCCTCGTAGTCGGTGAGGTCCTCGGGGCAGAGCCCGCGGACGGACGGGAGGACGCCGTCGCCGGTGACCAGCCGGGCCCGGCGCAACTGGTGCCAGGGCACGGCCAGCAGCGAGTCCACGGGCGGGTTCGGGCCCTGCCACCACACGCGCTGGTGCAGCACGCCGTCGCGGAGCACCGTCTCCCGGTGCAGGCTCGCCCGGCTGTCGCCCTCGGTGACGTGCCAGCCGCCGTCGGTCTCCCGGACGGTCAGCGCCGCCGGGCCTGACGGCGCCAGCCGGTCAGGAAGGGCGGGCCCAGCACGGGCCACGGGTCGAGCAGCAGCGCCCCGGGATGGGCGTCGTGGTGCACGGTCACCAGGCCCGTACCGCCGTCGAGGGCGAGGGACCACGGGCCGTCGGCGCGGCGGTGCACCGCGGCCGGGGGCTCCGCAGCGGGCGGGACGTCCCGGTGGCGGGTGGTGGCGCCGGCGACGGTGACGTCGAGCTCGGTGAGCGTGCCCGTCGGACCGTCGACCGCCGCCGACACCGAGGCGTCGCCGACCGCGAAGCGGTAGCGGACGGTGGGACGGCCGTCGGCGGTCTCCACGCGCGTGGCGTCCGGGTCCGACCGGTTGATCAGGCTGCGCCAACTCGCGCCCACGGCGAGGGAGTTCCAGTCAAGGTCGGGGTAGCGCTCACGGAGCCCGCGCAGGACGCGCGGGAGGAAGCTGACCAGTTCCGTGTAGCCGTCCTCGTCGGCGGCCGGACCGTCCAGGGCGACGAAGCCCACGCGGGCGTAGAGGGGAGCGGCCCGCCGGTTGGTGGGCCGGACCTCGGTGCGCAGCACGTCCACCCCGTCGTCCAGGAGCGGGAGAATCGATTCGGCGAAGAGGCGGCCCGCCATCAGGCCGCCGCGGTGCCGCGCGTCGATGACGAACATGCCGGCGAACGCCTCGTCCGGCGCGGCCACCCGCTGCCCGGAGGTGCGGAAGAACCCCAGCGTGCCGATGACGCTCCCGCCGGACTCGGCGACCTGCATCCGGCGCACGCCGCGCTCGTCGAGGACGGCGAGGAGCCCCGCCGCGTCCATGGGGTGCTCGCGTGCCGTGTGCGGACCGGTCTGCTGCCGGTGGAAGAGGTCGGCGACCTGCTCCGCGTCGCCGCGGCGAAACGCACGGACTTCGCTCACGCCGCATCCGCTCCCGGGCGCTCGCTGACGACGAGGGAGCCCCGCGCCACGACCTCGGAGCCGACGCTCGCCCGGACGGAGACCTCCGTCAGCGCGCCGATCGACGCGCCGAGCCGGGCGTGCAGCAGGAGCTGGTCGCCGGGGACGACGAGCCGGGAGAACTTCATCTGCCGGATGGCTCCCAGGTATCCGACGCGGTCCGCCGCGTCGGAGGATCCGTCCTGGGGGTGCCGGGCGCCGTAGATCACGGCCACGAGCTGGGCCATCGACTCGATCAGCAGGACGCCGGGCATGACGGACTGCGCGGGGAAGTGCCCGGCGAAGAAACGGCTCGGAGACGGTGACGTTCTTGATGCCCGAGCCGCTGCGCCCGGGGTCGACGTCGAAGGCGCGGTCCAGCAGCAGCATCGGCCACCGGTGGGGCAGCATCGCGCGGATCCGGTCCGCGTCGAAGGACAACAGGTCGGGCATCAGGCGTTCTCCACGGCGGGGATCCCCCCGGCCTGCTCGACGATGAAGTCGGCGAGCTTGTTCACCGACCCGAAGACGCCGGAGTCGTCGTCGCTGATGGAGACGCCGAAGTTCTCCTCGACCATCACCACGATCTCCAGGGTGTCGAGGGAGTCGAGCTCCAGGCCGCGGCCGAACAGCGGCTGGTCGTCGCCGATCTCCGAGGCGGGGGTGGCGAGTTCGAGGTTGTCGACGAGAAGGCTCTTGAGCTGCTGGTTGAGTGCGGTGCGCTCCTCGGCGTGCTTCCGCAGCTCGTCGTGGGTCATGGACATGGACGCCTTTCGTGAAAGGGAAGAGAGGTTCGGGGTGGTCAGGCGGTGAGTCCGCCGTCGGCCACCACGACCTGCCCGGTGATGTATCCGGCGGACGGGGAGGCGAGGAAGCGCACGGCGGCGGCCACTTCGGCCGGGGTGCCGGGCCGGCCGGCGGGGATGAGCCCGAGGTACTTCTCGCGGACCACCGGTGCGGCGGACCGCAGCATGTCGGTCTCGGGTGAACCCGGGGGCGACGGCGTTGACCCGGATCCCGCGGTCGGCGACCTCGCGGGCCAGGCTCGCCGCGAAGGCGTGCAGACCGCCCTTGCTGGCGCTGTAGTTGGCCTGGCCGGGCGTCCCGGAGAGGCCGCTCGTCGAGCCGATCAGCACGAGCGAACCGCCCGTGCGGTACATGAGCTTGACCGTCTCGCGGCAGGTGAGGAACGCGCCGGTGAGGTTGGTGTTCAGGACGCGCTGCCACTTGTCCAGGCTCATCGCGGCGAGCAGGCCGTCCGCGACGATGCCGCTGTTGACCACGGCCGTGTCGAGACGGCCGAACTCCTTGCGGATCTCGCGGAACATGGCGCGGACCTCGTTCTCGACGCCCACATCGGCCCGCACCACCAGGGCCCTGCGGCCCAGCGAACGGACCTCCTCGGCGGTGTCCTCGGCCGCCTGACGCTGCGTCACATAGTGGACGACGACGTGGCATCCGGCCTCGGCCAGGGCCAGGGCGCAGGCCCGGCCTATCCCTCTGGACGAACCGGTGACCAGGGCCACCGCCGGATCAGGGAAACACCCGAAGGAGCTCATGACCGACTTCCTTGCCTATCAGCTTCGTTGATGGAGGGCTGCAGCGCGGCGAGAACGGCTCGGACCGCGGCGGAGGTGTCGGCCAGGCGCATGGATGCGGCCCCGCGGCGCTCCATGCCGGTCAGCGAGCGGGCCGGCCCCAGGGCCACGCGCGGATGGGTCCCGGCGGCGGCCATGACCTGGCGCCACCGCACGGGAGCGCACAGGGAGGCGACGAGATCCGCCCGGATCGCCGCCGGGTCCGTGCCGAACACGCCCCGGCCGATGAGCCCCACCGGAACACGTGGCGGCCGGATGCCGACGCGTTCCACCGCCGCACGCCAGTCCTTCTCGACCGGCTTCATCATCCGGCTGTGGAACGCGTGCGAGACGTCCAGCGCCTTCGCGCGGGCGCCGACCTCCGAGGAGAAGCGGCGCATCCGCTTCCGCTCGCCGGAGTAGACCACCTGCCGCGCGCTGTTGTCCGCGGCCAGGTCCACCCCGCAGTCCTCCGCGATGTCCGCCACGCGCTCGCGCGGCATCGCGGGGGAGAGGAGCACCGCGCACATGGCACCGTCACCGGGCGCCGCGGCCATCAGCTCGCCGCGCAGCCGGGACAGCGCGACCGCGTCGCCGAAGTCCAGGCATCCCGCGACGACCAGCGCGCCGAGCGCCCCGACACTGTGCCCGGCCGCCGCGGCGGCGGTCACCCCGCCGCCGGCGAGCACCCGCCACGCCGCGACGGCGCAGGTCAGCAGCGCCGGCTGGGCGTTCTCCGTCTCGGCCAGGACCGCCCGGGAGGAACGCCAGCACAACTCCCGTACGTCCAGCCCCAGGACATCGCCCGCCTCGTCGAACACGGCGGCGGCCTCGGGGAACGACGCGCACAGGTTGCGCCCCATGCCCACGCTCTGGCTCCCCTGCCCGGGAAACAACGCGCACACGGCGGTCATGCGAAGTGAGCCCCTTCAGGCGTGATCCGGATCGGTTACCGGCGGTTCCGGCCCTGGAGAAGGGAACCATCGACCGGGGTGAAGGGGCTTCACCCGAATCGGGTGAAAAGATCGATTCGGCCGAGCCGGTTCAGCGAGCCCTCGGACGAGACCGAACAGCGGCCGCGCCCCGACATCGTCCCCTTCGACATCGCGGGGACGCACTGCTTAGACGGGAGCAGCTCCTTGACCGCATTCCGCATGGTCAAACTTCAGAGCGCGGACGTGCGAGAGCGGCCCCGCTCCCTGTCGCCGGCCAAGCTGCCGGGGACGAGGCCCTACCAGCACCGCGTGCGGGCCCCGGCCGTCAGGCCGGGGCTCTTGCGCTGCCGGCTCGGGTTACAGCAAATCCCGTACGGTCGCCACGACCGCACGGAGCGGGCCGAACCAGCGGGACCAGCGGTAGAGCCGGTCCCACCTGTCGCCGCGGTGTCCCTCCGGAACGTCGCCAACTCCCCGCGGACTCAGTAGAGATGGCATGGCCGTAGAGGTGCAGGGGATGGCGCACGATGAGCTCATGGGACTCCCGGCCGCCGTCCCGCTCGCCGTAGCCAATCGCGCGCTCAGTATCGGCCGGACCACCGGCTACGGCATGGCGAAGCGCGGGACTTACCCGGTTCGAGTACTGCGGTGCGGGAGGCGGTACCGCGTCACCCGGTACGACCTGCACCGCTACCGCGGACTCGCCGAGAGCGATGCTGCCAAGTGCCGCGTCAGCCAACGTTCGCCCCGTAGTGCCTCAGATCGCGGGTGGCACAGGTCTCGGCGAACGCGACGTCCGAAATCCGCCAGCATGCTCGCGGTTCGTCGGCCGAGAATCCGCTCGTGATCGTTGCAGCGCAGGGAATCCGCATCCGGCATCGCGGGCATGAACCCCAGGTCCATCCCACCGCCTACGTCGCCCCGACGGCCACGCTCGTTGGTGATGTCCGCGTGGGGCCGAGGGCGCGGGTGATGTACGGTGCGGTGCTCGATGCCGAGGGGTCCCGGATCGAGGTCGGGGAAGCGGCGTTGATCTGCGAGAACGCGGTGTTGCGCGGGTCTGCGGTCGCCGGCGATCAGCCGGTGCTTGTCGACGACCACGTCTTCGTGGGGCCGCATGCCACGTTGCTGGGCTGTGAGGTCGGCAGGTGCGTCTATGTGGCGACCGCGGCGACGGTCCTGCAGGGCGCGCGGTTGGGGGCCGGCTCGGTTGTCGCTGTCGGTGCGCTCGTCCATGCGCGCGCCGTTCTGCCGGACGAGTTCTTCGTGCCGCCGCACACCGTGGCGCTTGACGCGCCGCTGCGGCTGCTGGCCCCAGGCGATCCAGGTCTGGCAGAGGCCGTCGGGCGGGTGGGCTTCGCGCAGGTGGCGTTCGGCATCGATGCGGAGTGGACCGACCGGATCAGCCGGTACGAGCGCATCACGGAGGTGCGCGTCGCCGAGTTCGGCACGCACGCGGACGATGAGGTTCTGAATCTCGGCTAGTGCCGCATCAGCAACCCTTGTGCGGTGGTGAGGTGACGCGCCGCCCGGATTCCCCTCCGGCGCGCGTCCGGCAAGCTGTGCCGGTGGCAGAGCGCGTGCGGGTCCGTGGGATCGATGACGACGAGGGCAGGCGGCTGCTGCGGATCATCCGCAGGGGCACCGGGTCGGTGGTGACCTGGCGCCGCGCGCAGATGGTGCTGCTGTCGGCCCAGGGCAGGCCCGTGGCAAAGATCGCCAAGTCCAAACCGGCCGAACACGGCCTCCCGTTCTCGACCTGGAGCCTGGCCAAGCTGACCGACTTCCTGGTCGCCGAGGGGGTGGTCGACGACATCAGCCACGAGGGCCTGCGGGTCCTGCTCCGCGAGGAGGGCGTCTCCTTTCAGCGCATACTGACCTTTGCGCTTCAGGGTGACGATCGACACCGCACCGTCGCCTGGACCGCCGGGGTGGGGGCGTATGAGCTTGATCCCTTTTCACTCTTGCTGCTGGTCGGTGGTGCAGGGGCAGCTCAGGATGAGGGAATGAAGTCACGCACCACATCCCGCAAGGGGCAGTCGGACCCGGTAGCCGAGTCGGTCGCCATCTACAGTGGCCACGCTGACGACTACGCGGCTGTGCACGCTCCGAAGATGGCGGATCGTGTTGAGCGGTTCGCGGGCTCCTTGCCGGTGCCCTCGCTGATCCTTGACGCAGGGTGTGGTCCGGGCCGTGACCTTGCAAGGTTCCGGAAGCACGGACATGTGGTGCGTGGTGTTGACCTCAATCCGGTGTTCGTGGCGATGGCCAACGCCCACGCGCCTACCTCTGAGTGTGACCTGCGCGAGGTCGGGTCGCGGTTCCCGGCCGGAACATTTGATGGGATCTGGGCCTCCGCGTCGCTCGTCCACCTCGACGTGGCGGACGCGGTGGATGTACTGGGGCAGTTCGCCGGACTGCTGCGGCCCGAGGGCCGCATGTATGTGTGTCTGAGCGCCACCGGCAGCACGGGCTGGCTCGATGAACCGGACGGCCGACGGTGGTACACGGTCTGGGACCCGGACGAGCTCGCCGCCGCGGTGGCCGGTGCGGGCTTCACGGTCGACGGTGTCGACCGGGGTCCGTACGTCGAGGTCTGGGCGACCCGCAGCGGCTGACTTCCAGGTCGAGGCAGTGCACAATCAGTATCTTGAAGGTCTGGCGGACCGCATCGGGATGCACCATCCGGATGGAGACGGCCCTACTGACTTCGGCTGATCAAGGAGATACTGGTTGGTCGAGGTCGAGGCCGGTCCCGGTGATGAAGCCGTCAAGGGTGCCGGGGCGGTACTGGAGGCGTTTGAGTCGATTGCGGACGACGGCCTCCAGACGGTCGAGGGCCATCACGGCGAGGTTGGCCAGGCTGTGCTTGATGTGCGCCCACACACCCTCCACCGGGTTCAGGTCGGGCGAGTAGGCAGGGAGCAGGAACACCGTCAGCCGTTCGCGCTCTTCGATCAACTTTCGCATCGCGCACGAGACGTGGGTGTTGAGCCGGTCCCAGACCAGCACGATCGGTTCCTTGACGAGCTGGTGGACGCCGTCGATCAAGGCGATGAAGTCGCGTTCGCCCATGCTGCGGCGTTTGCCCTTGCCCGTAGGATGGGTGCGCAGGCGATGGCACAGTCGGGTGCGGGAGCCGGGCCGCCAGGCGATGAGCCCGGCCACCGACAGGCGTCCCGAGCGGCGCCCGCTGACCGTCACGACCGGTGTGTGGCCGCGCCGACCCCACGCGCGTCCCCGAGGCCGTCCGGCGGGTCGAAATCCGGAGGCGAAGCCGCAGTGCGATCGTTACGATCCTGATCGTGAGCACTCACCCTGCCGGTCCCACGTTCGTTCTGGTTCACGGTTCCTGCTCCAGTTCCTTCATGTGGGCGTCCGTCCAGCGGGAGTTGGCGCTGCTCGGGCGTCGCAGCTTCGCCGTGGACCTGCCGGGTCATGGGTTCGACGCGCAGTACCCGGTGGTCTATCAGGCGCCGCAGGATCTCGACGCCTGGGCGGCCGAGCCTTCGACGTTGGCCGGGGTCACCTTGCAGGACAACATCGACACGGTGGTGGACGTCGTCCGCCGGGTGGCCCGGTTCGGGCCCGTGGTGCTGGTGGGATCGAGCCTCGGCGGGACGACCATCACCGGAGTGGGCAACGCGGTGCCGGAGCTGGTCGACAGGCTTGTCTACATTTCCGCGTGGTCGTGCGTACGGCGATCCAGTCCCATGGAGTACACGCAGGAGCCCGAGTTCGCCGACAGCCTGCTGGGCCCGCTGGCCGCGCTGCACGTGGGCGATCCGGCCGGACTCGGCGTCGTGCGGGCCAACTACCGCACGGCCGACCCCGAGTTGCTCGCCGCTCTCAAGGCGGCGGTCATGGCGGACGGCACCGACGAGCAGTTCCGTGCCTTGCTCAACATCCTGCAGCCCGACGAGTCCCTCGCCGTGTTGGCGGCCGACGCCCGCGGACAGGCCGGCACCTGGGGAACGATCGCCCGTACGTACATCCGGCTCACCGGCGACCGCTCGATTCCGGTGGCGATGCAGGACCGGCTGATCGCCGAGGCCGACGCGCTGACGCCGGACAACCCCTACGACGTGCACACCATGGACACCAGTCACCTCGGCTTTCTCCTGCGACCGGCGGAGACGGCGGGCATCCTGGACCGGCTCGTCGCCTAGTCCCGAACTTCGCGGGTCGTTGATTCGTATGGTGTGACCGGTCCGGGAGTGTCCCGGGCCGGTTGTATCGCGTTGGTCCGGATGTGTCGATGACTTCCCGGTCCCCGCGGCCACGGTCTCAGCGTCAGCGCCTTGAAGTTGTGGTGACGTCCGTGGTGGAAAAGCGTCTGGGCGCTCTGCCTGTCGCTGCCGAGTTTCTGCGCCGGCTGGATGTCGCCGGGGTCGTCGATGAGGTGTGTCCAGGCGGTGCGAGCGCACATCTGACGCACGGGCAGGTCATCGAGGCGCTGGTGGCCAACCGGCTGACCTCGCCCGCACCACTGGTGCGGGTCGGGGACTGGGCCCGCACCTGGGCGGTGGAGGAAGTCTTCGGCATCACGCCGGACCTCCTCAACGACGACCGCCTGGCCCGCGCGCTGGACGCGATCGCTCCGAAGCTGGAGGTCATCGCGGGCACGGTCGGGGCTCGGGCGATCACCGAGTTCGGGATCGACGTCTCGCGGCTGCACTGGGACATGACCAGCATGTCCGTCCACGGCGCCTTCCCTGCCGAGGACCAGGACGAGCGGTACCCGCTCATCGCCTGCAACGGGCATCCCAAGGACCGGCGCCTGGATTTGAAACAGGTCCAGGCCGGGCTCGCTGTGTCCGCCGACGGCGGTATCCCCGTCCACTCCCGGGTCTTCGACGGCGCCGCGGCCGAGGTCAGCCAGGTCGTCGGAGCGATGAAGGACCTGCGGGCGATGGCCGGCACCAACACCTTTCTGATGGTCGCCGACTCCAAGCTGGTGTCCTACCCCAACATCACCGCCCTGCTTCAGGCCGGGGTGGAGTTCATCGCGCCCGTCCCGGCCGCGCAGATCAAGGACGAGGTCTACGCGGCCCTGGACCCTGAGCGGGCCGAGCCCGTCGACTGGGTGCCCGGGCGGGACGAGAGGAAACCCGAGGCGGAACGGGAGACCTACCGGGTCCTGGAGGACACCCACACGCTGACCGGCCGCCGCAAGAGCGACCCGGCGCTCACGGTGCGCCGGATCCTGGTCCATTCCACCGCGGTTGCGGCCGGCCAGCGGGCGGCCCGGGCCAAACGACTGGCCAAGGCCGCCGAAGACCTCGACAAGCTCACCGCCGCAGCGGGCGGACGGCACTACAAGACCCGGGAGAAGATCGTCGCCCGGATCGGTGTCGTCACGGCCAAACGCCGCGTCACCTCCTGCCTGCGCTGGCAGATCACCGAGGACGAGCACGGCACCCCCGGTCTTGCCTGGCACTTCGACCAGGACGTGCTGGAGGCCGAGGCAGCCGTCGACGGCTGGTACGCGCTCATCACCAGCGTCCCGACCGAGAAGGCCGGCCCGGCCCGGGTACTGATCCATTACAAGGGCCAGGGCGCAGTCGAACGGCGTTACCACGACTTCAAGGGCCCCCTCGCGGTCGCACCGGTCTTCGTGCAGCACAACCGGCGCGTCGCCGCGCTGATCCAGGTGATCTGCCTGGCCCTGCTGGTCTTCTGCCTGATCGAGCGACAGGTCAGACGCGCTCTGGGCCCCGACGAGACCATGGCCGGCCTCTACCCGGACAACCGCCGCGTCCGCCCCACCGGCCGGATGATCCTCTACCACCTCGGCGAACTCACCCTGCGGATCGGCAACGTCACCGACCCGCCAACCGTCCAGATCAACCGCGGCGTCCAACTCCACCTCCTCGACCTACTCGACACCGACATCGCACAAACCCGCTGGCCACAGACCTAAATCAGCGACCCGCGAAGTACGGGCCTAGTGCTGTGACCGGGATGGTCCACCGTGATCGGAAGGCGGCTCGCGGGACGAGCGCACGCGCAACGGCTGGTATTACTGGGGCATGCAGGAAGAGACGGCACGCTCCGCGATCGACACGTTCATCTCCGCGTTCAACGCCTCGGACGACAGCTATGTGACTGCCCTGCTCTCCCAGGCCCTGACCTCGGACGTGGTCTTCTGGGGGCCGTTGGGCCGCAGCGAAGGAATCGCGGCGGTCGAACGGTTCGTGCTGGACATCCGGCGCCACCCGGCGGGGACCGGCACGATGGTGCGCTGCTCGGAGGTGGACATGCCTGACGAGTGGGCCCGGTACCGGTGGGTCTTCACCACGCCGGATGGAGGCCCCCGCCTGGCGGGAACGGACGTCGTCCATCTGCGGCGGAGCCTCATCGACCAGGTCATCGTCTTCGCGGGGGAGATCGAGCCGTCCGCCTCCTGAGTCGTCCTTCTGTCGCTGTCCTTCTCGTGAACTTGTCCCTTTCGGCACTCCGGGGCTGTGGTTCGCGGTCGGTCAGGCTGCGGCGTTGAGGGGGCGTCCGCCCCAGCGGATGCCCTTCTCGCTGCGGATGCGGGCGCGTTCCTTGCGTTGGGCGGCACGTACGTCGGGGTGGTGGGCGTTGGCGTTGCGCCGGCGCAGGCAGCGGTGCAGTGCCTGGGTTTGCGTGGGGTGGCTGCGGTGGTGGGAGTTGGTCAGGGTGAACTGCCGCAGCGGGCCGAAGGGGGCCTCGATCGGGTTGGCCCAGGATGCCGTAGGTCGGGGTGAAGCACAGCTCGGCCTTGTTCTTCTTCGCCCGGCGGCGGATATCGGCGCCGGTGTGGGCGGAGAGGTTGTCCAGGATGATGTAGATCGGGGCGCCGTCGGGTCGGGCGGCGCGGATCGACTTCAGCGCGGCCAGGGTGTTGGCGGTGCCCTTGCGGCGGCGGTTGACGCCCCACAGGCGGTCGTCGCCCACGGAGTAGCAGCCGTGGAAGGAGGTGACGCCGTGGGTGCGGCGGTGCGCTGGAAGGTGATGCCGCGGCGCCGGGGCAGGCACCGTAAGGCTTCACGGCCGATGCGGATGACACGTCCGTGCACTTCCCGCAGGTAGGCGGCGAGTTTGCGGATCGACCAGCGGGTGAAGGGCTGGCCGAGCCTGGTGGGGCTGGTGGTGGCCGTCCGGATGACGAAGTCCTCGTCGTCAGGGGTGAGCAGGCGGGGACGGCCTCCCGCCCACTGAGGGTCCAGGCAGGCCAGGCCGATCTCGTTGAAGCGGTGGATCACGTCGCGCACGGTGTCCTCATCGGGAGGCGCCACTGCCCGCCTCTGTTCGATTGCGGCCGTGCCGAAGAGCGAGGACCAGCACCTTTGTCAGTCGGCTAGAAGAGACCCGTGCGCATGTGGTGCATGAGGTTCTCCAGGATCTCGCGCAGCCACGGGCGGCGGACGGTCGGCAACCGGACCAGCGTGTGCTGGAAAGTTCCCGGGTCGGCCCGAAACAGGTGGTGGGGACTCGGCGCGGGCGGGTCGTCGCGGAGCACGCCGTCCGGCATGGTCCCTGAGATGGGGAGGCGGAGGTGTTGCTCGGGGAAGGCCATCCACATCCACACCCCGAACGGCAGCGGCACCGGGTACGCCGATGCCGTCGGGCCAGCCGGGCTCCAGAGTTCCCCCGTCTGCGGGTGGGTCGGCACGATGACTATGTCGACGTCCGTATCGGGGACCGGCAGTCCGGGTCCGGCGAGGATGGCGCGCCGCGCTGGCTGGACCGCGGGCAGCAGGGCGTCGAGGGTGCGTTGGAACACTTCCTCGACCAGGCCGTGCGGGACAGCCACCGGCCGGCCGTCCGAGGCGGCCAGCAGGTGGGCCAGCGCCCGGCCGGCTGCCGCCTCCCACTGCGGGCTCCATGACCACCAGTGGTCCGGTCCGAGCAGCGAGCCCCATCTGGTGATCGGCACACTCGGGGGCGTGGCCTGCCCCTCCACCAAGAGTTCCGCCCAGGAGAGGATTGCGGTGTCGGCGTCGACGCGGAGACGGTGCACGGCGTCTGGCGCGAGCCAGACCGCCTGCCAGAGTGAGCAGTCGTCGATGCGGTTCGCCACGGGCAGGCCGCACGCCTCGCAAGCCATGTTGGGGCCGTCACTCCAGTCGAGGCCGCAGCAGTAGCCGCCGGCTTGCTCAGGAACGAGCACGGTGCCTCGGGTGTCCCCGGGTGCGATGACGATGGTGCCGGGTGGGCCGTCGGACAGGGCGTGGACCGGAGCGTGGATACCTCGGGCTGCCGCCTCGTCCGGATCGATCTCCTCCCACCTCCGCCACGGGTGCCCCCAGGGCTCCGGTTCGACGGCGAACGTGCCCGACTCCATGAGAACCGGGAGCTGAATCCCGTTCCCGTACTTCTGATGGGCGTGGGCCGGGAGCTCTACCTGGGACAGCGGGGTGGTCAGCCGGGCACCACACCCAGCACACACGAAAACGAACAAATATCCTCCGATAGGGAAGCGCAGGGCATCCTCGCAGCTCCGCGGCGGACCGGCCAACGTGTTTTTCTGCCCGTTCTCGTGGACAAAGCCACGACCACCAACCCGGCGAACCTGCGCGGTCACAGCACTGGCGACGGGCAGGCGGTTCAGAGAAGACCCAGCCGCTCCGCCGCCTCGACGGCCTCCCGGCGGCTGCAGACGCCCAGCTTCCGGTACAGCGACTTCACCTGTGTCTTGATGGAGTTGACCGTGACGAACTGACCCTTCGCGATGTCCTTGAGCTTCAGATGGCTCGGCAGGGCCGCCAGCACCTGTGCCTCGCGCGGGGTGAGCACCACGGCCGCCGCCGTACCGGAGGACGCGGCCTGCCGTGGCGCCTCGCACAGCAGCCCGTCCACGAACCGGGCGTGCGTGCGCCGCTCCGCGCGGTGCGTGCGCAGCAGCGGGCGGAGCCAGGTCCCGTTGTCGGCGAACGGCCGGTGGTACGCGACGGGCGCCGCCGCGTCGAGGGCCTGCTCCACCGCGTCGAGTGCCGCGTGCCGGGAGCCGCGCGTCCAGTGCGCGTAGGCGGCCTCGACGAAGACGTCCGCGCGCAGCGCCCCGTGCGCGCCGTCGCGGAGGAGTGGCCAGCGCAGGGTGTCGAGCGCCCCGTGCGGCTCCCTGCCGAGGGTCTGGGCCCGGGCCGTGACCACGGCTATCCGGGCGGACGCGGGCGGGCCGATGTCCGCGCCGCGCAGCCGGGCCCGTACCTGGTCGACGAGGCCCAGGCCCAGGGCGGCGCGGCACTCCGCCGCCAGCAGACGGGCACGGTAGGCCACCGGCGGTTCGTGCCGCTCCAGGCGGTCGCGGAGCGCGGCGAGGCAGTCGCGGGCCCGGTCCGGATGGCCTTCCGCCAGGAGGAGTTCGCCCTCCAGCAGGCCGGATTCCAGCATCTGCCCGTACCCCGGCCGTCCGGTCGCGGAGCGGAAGGCGCACAACATGGCCCGGGCCTCGGCGAGTTCGTGCCGCCACCACGCGCCCACCAGCCGGCCGCGAGGTAGACGGCGCACAACGGCTGCTGATGCGCCCAGCCCCGGGACTCGACGGTACGCAGCAGCTCGCGCGCGGCAGTCGTCGCCCCCGGGCCGCCCCGTCCCGATGTCCATCCGGAGGGCCACGAGCCGGCTGTGCAGCGCCGCGAACTCGATGCCCGCGCGCTCGGCCGCGGCCCGCGCCGCGCCGCAGGGTCTCGCGAGCCTCGCCGGCCCGTCCGCTCCACCACTGGAACTCGCCGAAGTACGGCAGGAAGAGGGCGGCCCGGGTGTCGTCGTCCAACTGGTAGGGCCGGTCCGGCAGGAAGAGGTGCTCCTCCGCCTCCCGGGCACGGCACAGGCTCGCCTCCACGCGCCCGTGGTACTGGTCGCCGACCATGCGGCAGAAGGCGATCAGCGCCGTCGCCGACGCCGGCTTCGCGGACACCTGCTCGAACAGCTCCTCCGCCCGCCGCAGTTGCCGCGAGACGTCCGTGCCAGGGTCGACCGCGATCCGGGCCACGGCGCCGAGCAGGACCGCGTGGGCGTCGCCCTCCGACCGGTGGTCCGGCACGGACTCCAGGACGTCCAGCACGGCGCGGGCCCGGCCGCTCCACGCACAGCCGGTAGCCGACCGAGCGCACCAGCTTCAGGCCGAGGCGGTGCCGGCCTCCCGCGACGGCCTGCCGCGCCGCCTCCAGGAGCCGGCCGTTGCGGCGGTACCAGTCGCACGCGGCCAGATGCACGGCCTCGATGCCGCGCCGCTCCGTCCGTTCGCCGAACTCGCTGCGCAGGAGCTCCCGGATGAGGGGGTGGTGCCGGTAGAGGACGGGACCGCCGGGCTCCCGCGGGTCGAGGGCCGTCAGCAGGTCGTACTCGGCCGCGAGGCGGTGCAGGATCGCGGCGGCCTCCGTGCGGCCGGTCAGCGCCTGGGCGAGCGACGGGCCGGTCTCGCGGACGATGCTGGTGCGCATCAGCACCTCGCGGCACTCCTCGGGCAGCCGGTCGATCACCTCCCGGCGCAGATGGACCAGGTCGAGCTGCTTGGGCATGGCGGCCAGGAACGGGCGTCGCCGTCGGGGAGCGTGGCCAGCGCCAGCCGCAGGGCCAGGGGCTGTCCACCGGTGCCGGACAGCAGCCGGCCGGCCTCCGCCTCGGGCAGGTCGACGGACCGGGCGGCGAGCAGCTCGCGCAGCTCCGGCATGCGGAACGCCAGCTCGGCGCTGCGGATTTCGGTGAGCTCCCCGCGCAGGCGCAGGCCGCGCAGGGCGAGTTCGGGAACGGTCCGTGCCGAGAGGACCAGGCGCAGCCGTTCCGGGGCGTGCCGGACGAGGCGGAGGACGAGGGCGGACGCGGGCCCGTCCGTCAGCTCGTGGAGGTTCTCGACGACGAGGACGACGGGGGAGGGGAGTTGGGCGAGCTGGTTGAGCAGTTGGGTCACCAGGCAGCCGACGGAGTCGGCCGAGGCGAGCGGCGGAACGGTCACCGCGAGCGGTGCCGCGCCCCCGACCCGCGCCACGGCGCCCCGCAGCGCCGCGATCAAGTGGGCGCACAGCCGCAGCGGATCGTCGTCCTCCTCGTCGAGCGTGAGCCAGGCCAGGGGGCCCGGCAGCCGCCCGCTCGTCCGGGCCCAGGAGGAGAGCAGCCAGTTCTTGCCCGACCCGGCCGGCCCGATCACCAGCGTGAGCCGCCCGGCGACGCCCCGGTCCAGCCGCTCGACGAGCCGGGGGCGGTGGATCGCGTGCGAGACGTCCGGCGGAACGAGCTTGCTGCTGATGACCAGGTCTGCCAGGGCGTCGTGGGCGTTCATCGCTCCCCATACGTGATCCACATACATGATCCACAACGGATGATGGGGGATGTTAGCAATGGGTCGAAAGGCCGTCGATTCCCGTATGTACGGTACATACTGATCGGTACTGTTCACTCTGCGTCAGCCCCGGTGCCCCTGTCGCGGTCCTCACGCTCCCCCAACACCAGGTCAGTATGGTTCCGGTATGCGCAAGCAATAAAATGGAGCGGAGGCGGCCGCGTGCGGCGCGGTTGCGGACGGAGCAGTTGCGGAGGAAGTTCATGGGTGTGCCCCTGACCAAGGGCGGCAACGTCTCGCTGAGCAAGCAGGCGCCCGGCCTGACCGCGGTCACGGTCGGACTGGGCTGGCAGGCGGGACCCGGGTACGACCTGGACGCCAGCGCGCTGCTGTGCGGCCCCGTCCGGGAAGGTGCTGACCGACCGGCACTTCGTGTTCTTCAACAACCTCACCAGCCCGGACGGTTCCGTCCGGCACGCGGGCAGCGGCGGTGACGGCGAGCAGATCCAGGTGGACCTGGCCGCCGTCCCGGTCGAGGTCGCGAAGATCGTCTTCCCGGTCTCCCTCTACGACGCCGAGCAGCGCCGCCAGAGCTTCGGCCAGGTGCGCGCCGCGTTCGTCCGCGTCGTGAACCAGGCCGACGGCCGGGAGATCGCCCGCTACGACCTTGGGGCCGGCGGCCTCGACACCGAGACGGCGCTGGTCTTCGGCGAGCTGTACCGGCACGGCGCGGAGTGGAAGTTCCGGGCCGTGGGCCAGGGTTACGCGGCGGGGCTGGCGGGCATCGCCACCGACTACGGCGTCGACGTCCTGCGCGAGACGCCGGACTCCGGCGTTTCCGCAGGCCGAACCCCAGCAGTTCCAGA
Source organism: Streptomyces thioluteus (assembly GCF_039535865.1). NCBI lineage: Bacteria > Bacillati > Actinomycetota > Actinomycetes > Kitasatosporales > Streptomycetaceae > Streptomyces > Streptomyces thioluteus. Next base: position 8,968 of record NZ_BAAAXZ010000080.1, on the reverse strand, counting down.
AGCAGGCGGTGCCCATGTGGGGGGGGGGGGGGGGGGGGGGGGGGGGGGGGGGGGGGGGGGGGGGGGGGGGGGGGGTGACGCAGGCCCCCGCCGCGGTGCAGGCGCCCGCCTGCTCTTTCCGCTCCTCCCGCGGCCACGCCGACCGTCGTGCGGCGTCCGCCGTCGCTCCCGCCCGGTTCAGCCGGTCGCGGCGCCCCGTGGCCGTGCTTCTTCGACCCCGGCCACGGGCCCGGGCAATGCCTATGGTGACGTACTTCCGCCGCAGTGGGGCGTGCCCCGGCCGGTCCAGGCGTGCGGGCGGCTGCCGCGCAGCGGTGCAGACCACCGTTCCGCCGTTCTAACACCCCGTGCCGCCAGGCGGGAACGCCCCAGCAAATCGCAGCCGTTCAGCCGGTTCCGGCAGAGGCCAGGGCCCGCGTACCATGGCTACCCGTGACAGCAGCAGCAACAGCGGGCGGGGCCCCGCGGCTGGGGTGCATGGGCCGCGGCCGTGCGTGCGGGTCTGGTGTCGGCGGGTCGCACTGCTCAATCGAGGCGTTCGTACGACTGAACGGGGTCGTCCGGTTCACCGGCCGCAGAACTCGGCCTCGACGACCGGCTGATTGCGCCCATTCCAGTCCCGCCGTTGAAGTTGAACGTCAGGCGCGTGTCGCGCCGGGCCGCGGGGTGCGTGTCGAACGGTGTCGGCGGATATACGGATCCCCTGGAAGTTGCCGGCCAGTTGTGCCCCCACACCTCGACGTCAGCAGGAGATCTTGAGCCGGTTCTGAGGCCGCGGAGTCCGTAGGAAGAGGCGGAAGCGGGGCACTGGGCCGCGGAGTCGGAGCACGGTGTGTTCATCTGGGAGCTCCTCCAGCTGGCGCTGTTACTGAAAGAGCCCTCCGGAGAGCAGGGCTCGGTAAGGACCGGTTGAGAATCCCCGGGACAGTTGGAGATGATCTCAGGACGGCCGGCCCGCGAGGGACGGGGTTGAGGTCGTGTGGTACTTCGTACGTCGGTCGCCCCGCTTTTCGGGGCCCGAGAGTGGCTGCCGGTCAGGCGGTTCTAGGTAGGTCCGGCGCCGCTGTGGGCCCGCGGGCACGCGGCTCCGGGTGCCGCGGTCAGCGTGGGTGAGTCCGATTGTTGCAGGGGGCGGCAGGATGGCGCTGCTTCGAATCTCTTGGTGCTTACAGTCGGCCGGTGGGCCTTCCGGATCACCATTCCCTGGGCGAGGATGTAGTTGGTGTGCGGAGATAGCGCCACTCGTCGCCCGGATCGAAGTTCGGCCCGGGGTGGCTCATAGGCGATCGCGGACGATGCCGCTCGGTGTCCCAGTGTCGTATGCGGTGGCGGAGGAGAGCCGGTGCGAACGTCCTTCCGCTTGACAGCCTCGTGCGTCGGTGTTAGCGTGTACATAGTCCGCTTTTGTGGTGTGATAGGAGGGGTTGGGTGTGCGTGCAGCGTGAGTGCGCGGGCTTGCCGTGTCGTGGCCCGTTGCCCCGGACGACACGTGGCCCGCAGCCAGTGGTCGACGGTTGTCCGTCCAGGCGTCAGTTTCCCCTCGGCCTCCAGCTGGAGCACCACCGTGGGCTACGAAGGTCTTGGTGATCGACCGCCCGGAAAGCGTCCGGCCCGTGGCGATGTCGGCCGGTTGCGAGGTCGGGCGGTAGTGCCGCGGGCGGGCGGCCGGCCCAGGTGGTCGTGACCACCGTGTCGGCGGCCGCGATCCCCTCCGGGCGGTTCCGCCCTTGCGGCACCTCTGTCGATGGCTGCCCGGGGGGGTGGCAAGGTGTGGGGGGGTCCACGCGCTCCCGGGTGCCCGTCGCCGATGTCGCCGAGGCGGCATCGTGAAGACCGTGGGACAGTAAACTGCCGTTTGCGATCACGCCCGACAGCGCGCCGCAATCGTCTCGTGCGGGGTATGGCGCATGCTGTGTTGCAACGAAAGGGCTGCTGCCGAGGATCGGTGGGTGGCAAGAGATCCGGGGCCCGAGGTGATGTGCGGCGGAGCCCGCGCCGGGGGATCCCCTTACCCCCCTGTTCCCGCGGGGGTTAACCCCGCCCTGTTTCCCGCGAGGAAAGGGAAATTCCCGATCCGGCCGTCCGGATGCCATTGATCTGTCGTTCGCGGAAATTCGTACCCCTTTAAACTCGGTCCTGGGTTATAGAGGAGTCCAGTTATGCCGTGCCAGACGGACTCCGTAATTGGACGTCCGAACTGGGCGGTCGGGGCGGGACTATTACAGTCAGAGGTACTTGTCTAGACGGTAGTGCGCCAGCTGTCATCGGGGATGGTGGGATCATGTGTCCTGTGCCTATTTCGCAGCGACACGACGTGATGCGTGTCGGCGGGAGTCATCGTGGGTCTATTCGTTTACTTGAAAGAGAAGTGACATGGGAGACTATAGTGGCACGGCTAGGCTTCCTAAGGGATATTTAAGATCGATGGGCGCGGGGGTGCGTGAGTATCAGTGTCCTGTCGTGGTGTAGCGGATGTGGCCGCTCTTCCTAAGGTCAGGTTACAGGACCCACGTGTAAAGCGGGTTGAGCGCTGAACTCGAGACGTGGGGGGTGTTGAGCGGTAGAAGAGACGTATATCTGTGAAGAGACCAGCCGTCGCTCTGTGGGTGCCGGGGCTCTGCGGCCGTGGTTATTGCGGGAGTTTGGCCCCTTCCTTGGTGGCCCTCCCGTCCCCACTGCCTCTCTATGCTGCCCTCCTTGTTCCCTCCTCATGTAGCATCTTTAGCGATGCTTTACTGCTTGCGCTGGTCTTTCCTGGTGGTAATTGTGGGATGTGGTATACGTCTCGGAGCGTGTTCTTGCCGGAAGAGATTGTGGCCTCCTCCGCCTGGGTTCCCTGTTTCCCTTTTCAGTCTTGGGGTGCCGCTTCGCTGGGATTTGGCGTATTCGCGGGTCGGTGCGACACCGAGAGAATACTTAGGTTGCGGTGCTCGGCCAGGCATGACTGGGGCCGAGGGCGCACCTGATGACTTGGCTCACACACGTCTCGACGGTCGGCGGGGGGCAGGGCCAGGTCGTCACCGTCTACGCGCTGCGTTCGCCATCTCGGCCCATCCCTCGCGACGGTCACCGGCCGGCCTGGGTCGCGGCGCCGCGTCGTCCTGCTGAGCGTGCCGCCGCTGGTCTACCTGTGGGCACCGTCGGCGCGTGCATTGGTGGCGCTCCTCAACTGAACGCGCTGCTGCTGGGTCGCCCATGCGGGTCGCGGCCGCCGGCCACCGGCCTGTTTCTTGGCCCGTGGGCGCCCTTCGGGTGCCGCGCTGGTGACGCGGAGCGTCCGGTGGGGCGCGTGCCATCGCCATCCGTCCGTCTACCGGTTTCACCGCGGCGACGGCCTTCGCGTGCCCCCGTATCGGCATCCGCTTCGGCAGCCGCTTCGGCTGGCTGCGGCACGATGTGGTTCGGTCTCGGGCCTGGCCGGTCGTCGGCATCGTCGCCTGCTGACGCTGGGTGCCCCGCAACATCCCGACCCCGCCGCGGAGAGCCCTCGAGGCGTTTCGTGGACCGCTCGTCGCGACACCGCGTGCTGACCTACGCGCGCTTCCCGGACAGGCGCGGGTTGGGCAGATTCACAGGTGGGGGGGAACTCGAGGGTGCTACGTCCTCTACACCGTACATCCAGTGCGGGACGGGATAACTTTCGGTGACGGAGGCGGCCGACCGGGGCTCGGGGCGGCAAGACCGCCACCCATTGATGTTCGTCCTCTGTGTGGATCTCCATCGGTTGCGGGCAGCCTTTTTTTACACTCGCCGGCAATCGTGACCGTGACCGCAGTCGACGGGCCGCGGCGGGTCACTGGCCAATACTGCCGTGGGATCCTGGGTGGGCAATGCCGTACCTGGTCCGGTCGCCCTCGGTAGTGGGGAGGGTGTTTCACGGGTCGTTTCCCCGGTCGTCATTCGGCTTGCATCGCGTCGTCGCCAGGGTGACAGAGCGCTGTGCAGGCGATGAGCGACGCCCAGCAAGACAGCAAGCCAGGCTGATCGGGGGCTCAACCCGCCGCTGGCAGCTCGCGGCGGGTGCTGTTGGTCTCAGAGAGACTGGGGCGAACGAGATCGGGTCAGGTGTCCCTCGTAGGGTGCGTGAGGTGCCTAGTCGCGCCTGGAGGCGGTGCGGCGATCGGCCGGGTGCCCAGGCCTGTCGAGTGAGGAGGGGGTGTCAAAAGAGACAGGCCATAGTATTCGCTTACTCGCTCGGCGGGGGTACCATGCGGCGTTGCATTGACAGTGGGACGTCTTCGCCGATCTCCGAACTCGCCACCAGGGGGAAGTCTGATGCCAAAGCGGTCAAGGCGTCCATGCGATGGCGTGTGGTTGGCCCCGGCACAGTCCGCCGGAGGAGCGTGGGCGGTGGCCGTGGAATCGGTCGCCTGAATCTTTTCGACGAGCGAGCCGCGCGAGGCAGCCCGACGTACGGCAGTGGAGTACCGCAACAACGGCCAGTCTCCCGTTAGCCGGGGCGGAACGCGCCGGCGTCACGCGCAGGGGGGGTAAGCCGCTCGCGGCGCGGGGTGAAGGCAGGGTCGCACCGGGGGACCAACCGGGCTGGAGGCCCGTAGGAAACGTCAGGCGGGCGCGGGCTTTTTGGCGGGAGGGAGCAGGAGAGGAGGCGGCGTCGGTAAAAAAAAAGAAATCACTCGCGGTGACGGTCGTCCGTGGGGGGGTCAGAGTGGTGAGGCGAAGGGGGCCAAGGGTCACGTACCACACGGGGAGATGCGCCAGTGACGGTCCACGCACGATCTGCCACGGAACGACGCGGGTGTCAGACCACACGGGGGTCGGCGCCGCGGGCGGAAGGATTGTCGGGGGTGCGGGTGGGTCCAGGGGGTCGGGGTGTCGTGGTTTCGGGGGCCGGTCGCGGCGTAGAAGGAACCTGCAGGGCGGGCTCTAGTCCGAGGCCGTGTGGGGTTGTACCGCGCTTTAGCCGGTCTTCATGGTGCCTCGGTCTGAGCATGATGACTCTAGTTCGTGTTCGTCGCCCGCGGCCTGGTCATGGATGTAGTACGAGATGTTCCGGCAGATCACAGCCAGTGATAAGCAGCGCCGTCTAGGTAGCAGGGTGTGAGGAAGACGTGTGTAGAAAGAAGAGTACTGGCTGTTTCAACGTGTGAGCATTAACGCGCATTAGTGCTTTAAACGGAATGGCCCGTTCGAAACCAGAAGAGGACTGGTCTTCTCAATATCCTAGGCGATTAAAGCGGCGCCTAGGTCGAGTGGGCTGGGAGTGTGGGGGGTACATTGTGCGGCCGGGGGCGGAGAGTAAACAGGGAGTGGCGATGGAAGGATCGGTGCACAAGGACGGAATACGGGCGGCCGGCGAAAAGCGGGTGGGCGCAGATATAGTAGGAGGGGGGGAGGGAGCTGCCGGACGTGATGCAGCTGCGAAACAGGAGCGGGCGAGGGCCGGGAGGGGGGTCGTGTGACGTCGGCAGGGGGCGGGTGAAAGGGATCGTAGCTGGGGGGGGTGTGGGTAGTGTTCTACGACGCGCGGCTGAATGGGGGGTGGGGGGGGGGGGGGAGGGGGGGGGGGGGGGGGGAAGTAAGGCGTAGATCGGCGGGTCGGGGTGTGGCTGGACAGGGGGGTGAGAGGAAAGAAAAAGGGATGGGGGAAGCAAACGGGGAGACCGGTATGGCCCAGTACGGTGAGAGCGTGTAGATAGATGCATTTTGCCGAGCCACGCGGCAGACGCGTCACGTGAACGAAATGATCGAGGCAGGGGCGCGGAGAGGCGGGGTGGCGACAAAAGGGCAGGGGACGAAGGGGGGAAATAAGAGGGCCACGGGGGGGGGTTGTGGGAGGCATCTTGCAGCAGGGGGAGGGGGGAGCGAGCCAGGGGGAGACGAGGGAAAGACCGAGAAGGGAGGGGGAGGGGGGGGAGGCGGACCGTAGGGGGCGCGGGAGGGGGGAATGGGGGGGCAGGGTGAAGGAGGGGAGGGGGGCCGGGTGCGTGGGGGAAAGAATGGAAGAAAGAGATGGGACAAGGGAGAACGCACCAGGGGGAAAAGGAAGTCTGAGGAAAGATTAAGGAGAGGGTAGGCATTATACGGGCCTAAGACTCGCAGGGAGGGGGGAGGGAGAGAGGAAAGTGAGGAGAGAAGAGGTGGTTGGGGGCAAAAAGAAGGGTGAAGGAGGAGGGGGGACTGAAGGGAGAGAGGGAAGAGAAAGAGAGAGAGTGGAGCCGGAGAGAGGGAAGGAGAAGGGGGGCAGGGAAGGTGGAAGGGGGGGGGAAAGAGGGGGGGGGAGGGAGGGGGAATGGAGCGAAAAGGGGGGTGGGCCGGGGAGAGGGGGGGTGGGTGGGGGATGGGGCGGAAAAAGATGTGAGTGGCGAATGAAGAGAAGGGGAGGGGAGAGAAGAAAGGCATGAGGTGGGATAGAGAAATGATAGGTAGTCGTTTCCTTAATTGTTCCATTTCGTATGTTGACCATTTGCCTCCGTTTCTTCATTTATATGGTGGCGGCTTGGTCGTGCTTAGTTTTCGTTCCTGGGGTGGGGGGGATGGGGTCGAGGGGTTGACTGACCTGACCGTTCGCTACTATCTCTGCTTAGGAGCCAGGGGAGGTAAGGGGGAGCTGAGTGCGCTGGAGTTGGTTCATGGGGTTTCGTGGGCAGATGTAGCCGCTCTGTGGGGCTTGGGGGTGCAGGTGTACCCGGTCCAGTTACTAAAGTGCCGCACTGGGTCTATGATCTGAGGTGTATCTTTCTTTTTAGTCTTAGGCTTTATTCGCCTTACTATTTTTATCCTCTATCATCTGTTTCTTCGATTTGTTCATGTCTTTTTACCTGTCTTAGTTCTGGTTCCCTTCTGTTTCGCCTGCGTTTTACTGCGTCAATGTTACATCTTGACATGCTGTTTTTCCAACGTATAGTTACCTTTACTTCTTTTCTCGGCTGCATCGCTCCGTCACCAAAGTGTGTGCGATCGGGAGTGTGTGAGGGTGGTTGAACAAGGGGTGGGCTAGGCAGAAACGTGGTCCGGGAGTGGGGTCTGTAGGGCTGGGACGTGCTAAACGGCGAAGGGGGCAGTTAACCGGATGGTGCCGGGGGTGCGGACAGGAGGGTTCGTGAGGTGGCAGGCCTGGTCCGAATACTCGGAGAGAGGGGTGCGGGGAACGCGCAGGTAGGACCAGAGCAGTCATAGGCTGCGGCCGCGCTGGGTCGGAGACGGGGGTGGTCGGCCACGGTTAGGGGGCACAGGGAGGGGAGGTCTTTGGGAAGACGTCTCCAGTTTGGATAGGGGTGGCGTGAGGAGGTCCGTGGAAAGGGACTTGTCTCCGAGTAGCTTCTCGTGGGACGATTGTCGTAGAGCAGACGTGTGCGAGGGGTTTGAGGAGGGTCGTTGGCCGAGACGGAGAAACCTCAGTTCCAGGGTTCGTCCGATTTCGGCCGAAGCTTTTTCGGAGTTCCTGGCTGTCGCAAGTTCTGATCGTGAGCCGACGCCGTTGGTCCAGGTGACTCTCCAGCGGCCAGCCAGTACCTTTATTTTGAAGTTTGGTGTAGTAACGTGGTATCGCCCCGGTCTGGTCTCCTTGGACGGCCTCGAGTATCCGTCTGAGAAAAGCTTGCCAGGGAGGGTCGTCTTCGGCCATTCGGGGGTGTGGATTTCCGCGGCCACGTATCTTGACCACAGTGCAAAGGGTTGTTGATTTGGACGGAGTGGCCTCCTACTGTTGGGCGGTTAGACCGCGGGGGACAGGGTGGCGATGGCGTAGGTGGGGGGGGGGGGGGGGGGGGTCAGCTGGGCGGCCGGACGGTCGGTGCCCGTTGTGTTCGGTGAAGCGGTACTTCGGGGCTGCGCGATCGAACGGAAGTCTCAAGGGCGCCGAGCGGGGCGAAGAACGTTCGGGGTAGTCGCCATTTGAGGCGGACCGCCGAGCGGGATCAGCACGGACGTCGCCCGTAGTGGCCTCCGGTGTTCATAGAGGAGCCGATCTTGACCTCCCCCGCGTCAGGTAGGTCGTTGAGGGCCCTCGACAGTCGACCGTTCACGGTCGGGTAGGGTCTGTGTTGAACTCGGCGAGCGTACTTTCTTCAATCGTCCCGTCCTCGACTCAGGTTCGGTGCGATTGGTCAGGACACGTGATGTCCCGCCGAGGACGGCCGTCCGGGTTTACAGGGGCGGGCGCGGCGGGCGGTCTCGGTCCGGCGGTCCGCGGCCGCCGTCACGCACAAAAACCGACGCCGCACGCGGCCGCAGCGACGGTCGAGTCATCGTGGTGGCGAGGCAGGGGATGCGATGACGCTGCGATCGTCCGTCTTAAGGTCCCCCATGTGCCCAAGCTCCTTAGTCAAGAGATCACGCTCGGGCTCGGCGGTGTGGGTGACGGGCGACTATGGATCGAGCCGACGTCGTATAACAAGGCGGGGTAAGCTCGTGCATAACTCTCGCGATATCCGAAGTCGGTTACTCGGAAAGGGGGGAATCTTGAACGTGCAGTGGGGGCATATGGTCCGTAAGCCGGATAAAGAAAAGCCTGCGGAGGGGTGGTGCGTTCGTGGCTCAGGAATACAGGAAAAGGGTCGAGCGGTCAGGACTAGAACCGGGTTCACTGGTGGGAGTGTTCGCCTGGCCGTTTAGTTTGAGGGGCGTTGGGATCCGCAGCACGGACAAGGAGACCGGGAAGTCCTCCCGGGGCGCGAAGGAGCCGTACATGAAGGGGGGGAAAGTCGTTCGACGCTCGGCCGATGAGACGTGGAGGGCCAGATCACCGCCACAGGAGCGATGAAACCTGGCTGTCTGCTGCGGCGTGTCCAGGTCCCGCGGGCTAGTCGGGTCCACACCAGGGTCTGCTCGTAGCGGCCGAGTAGCCTTAATTCCCGGAACGGAAGAGGGGGTCCCTTATACCGTGCTAGCGTCAACGGAGTAACGCGACGTGGCCGTTAGGGACGGACAATGGAGAGGGGTAGGACGTGGCCTGTACACGGGGTAGCGTGCCGCGAAGACCATGCCGGCCACCTGGGCACAGGCG
>NZ_BAAAXZ010000079.1:0-55958 GCF_039535865.1 Streptomyces thioluteus | reverse complement strand
TCGAGGGACAGGTCGAGTGCGGCATGCTCCATACAGGCGACTTTAACCCCTGCCTCCGACACCGGCCCCCGTCCGTGCGAACGCCCCGAACCGGCGCCCGGTCGGGGAACGGCAGTCCGTCCGCTCCGTCAAGTAACGTGGGCGCATGTCCCCGATCTTCCCTGTCCGCCGCGGGCGGCTGCTGCGCATCGGGGCCGCCTGTGCCGTGCTGCTGGCGCTGATCGGCTACCTGGTCGCGTACTTCGTCACGGGTGGTCCGGGAGCCCCGCGCTGTACGGCGAGCGCGGACGGGGAGTCGTACTCGCTCGATCCCGAACAGGCGGGGAACGCCTCGACGATCACCGCCGTGGGCACCTCGCGCGGGCTGCCCGAGCGGGCGGTGACCATCGCCCTGGCGACCGCGATGCAGGAGTCGGGGCTGCGCAACATCCACCACGGCGACCGCGATTCGCTGGGCCTCTTCCAGCAGCGGCCGACCCAGGGCTGGGGCACCGCCCGGCAGATCACCGATCCGGTGTACGCGGCGGGCGCGTTCTACGACCACCTCGTCCGGGTGCCGGGATATTCGCGGCTTCCGTTGACGGTCGCGGCCCAGCGGGTGCAGCGCAGCGGCTTCCCGCAGGCGTACGCGAAGCACGAGCCGGGAGCGTCGTTGCTCGCGGCGGCGCTGAGCGGGCGGGCGCCTGCCGCGTTCAGCTGTTCGACCAGCCCGAGCGACGGCAAGCCCGGGGATCCGGCGGCCGTACGGGCCGGGCTGCGGCGGGACTTCGGCCCGTCCGTCCTGCCGGCCACCGGGGTGTCCGGCGGCGGGAAGAGCGGGAAGAAGGGCGACGCGTCGCCCCGCACCGTCTCCGTCCCGCCCCGTCCGGTGCCCACCACGGCGACGGACAACGGGCCGCGGCGGCGCGGCTGGGAGCTGGCCTCCTGGGCCGTGGCGCACGCCGCCGAACTGCGCGTCGAGCGCGTCTCCTTCGACGGCCGGGTGTGGACCGCGGAGAACTCGCGGGACGGCTGGCGGCGGGGTGCGGGCCAGACCGACGAGGGCCCGGTCGCGGTGCGGATCACGACCGCTCAGTAGTACGACGGCACCCCCTCCCGGGGCATCCGCCGGAACCGGAGGTTGCCGCGTGTGGCCCCTGGGACGGCACCGCACCCCGATCCCCCGAACCATCACGGCATCCCTGATGAACAAAGGGTTGTCGGCTTTTCCGGCGCCTCAACCGCCGGTCCGGTTCACCCGATTGTTCATAGATCGGATCATGCGACGCATTGCCAACTCTTTACATTGGGGCACCGCAACCTTCCTCGGGCTCGGGCGGTAGTCACAGCGTCCGCACGCCGGACAGCAACCGACTTCACCTCCGTCGAAGGAGCAACATGTCCCTCCCCCTCACGCGCCGGATCGCCCAGGCCGCCCTCCTCGTCGCGGCGGGCGCCGCCTCCGCGGTCGGCGCCGCCGGTGCGGCCAACGCGGACGCCCTCAAGGCCCCCGACGCCCTCGGCGCGGTGAGCATGGCGGACGGCGCGCAGCTGGGCAACAAGGTCGACGCGGTCTCCCACCAGGCCGGCGCGATGACGATGGACACCGGGCACAAGGCCGTGGACGCCACCGGCCAGGCGCTGCACGCCACGGGCAAGGCCACCAAGAGCGCCGTGCAGACCACCCAGCACACCACGGGCCAGCTCGCGGGCCAGGCGGGCCACACGGTCGGCGGCGCCGCGCAGGGTGTGGCCAAGAGCGGCGGCAAGGGCCTGCCCACCGACAGCCTGCCGGCCGGCAACGTCACCAAGGCGCTGCCGAACCTCGGCGGCTGAACCGGCGGTCCACCGCAGCAGCCCGGCGTGCGAGGGCCCGGGAGGAGATCCTCCCGGGCCCTCGCGTACGCCTAGCGGGCCAGGCGCCGGACCGCCGCCTCCACCCGCTCGTCGGTGGCGGTGAAGGCGATCCGCACGAAGCGGTCGCCCGCGGCGCCGTAGAAGTCGCCCGGCGCGACGAGGATGCCGAGCTCGGCCAGCGCGCCGACGGTGTCCCAGCACGGCTCGTCCCGCGTGGCCCACAGGTACAGCGACGCCTCGCTGTGCTCGATGCGGAAGCCGGCGCCCTCGAAGGCCGCCCGCAGCGCGGCCCGGCGGTGGGCGTAGCGGGCGCGCTGCTCGGTGACGTGCGCGGTGTCGCCGAGGGCGGCCACGGTGGCCGCCTGCACCGGGGCGGCGACCATCATGCCGCCGTGCTTGCGGATCTGGAGCAGCTCGCCCAGGACGGCGGCGTCACCGGCGAGGAACGCAGCGCGGTAGCCCGCCAGGTTGGAGCGCTTGGACAGCGAGTGGACGGCGACGATCCCCTCGAACGAGCCGCCGCAGACGTCCGGGTGGAGCACCGAGACGGGCTCGGTCTCCCAGCCCAGTTCCAGGTAGCACTCGTCGCTGAAGACGAGGACGCCGTGCTCGCGCGCCCAGGCGACGGTGCGCCGCAGCTCCTCGGCGGACAGGACGCGACCGGTCGGGTTCGACGGGGAGTTGAGCCAGAGCAGCTTGAGGCCCGTGGGGTCGAGGTCGGTCGGCTCGTCGTAGACGACGGGCTCGGTGCCGGCGAGGCGGGCGCCGACCTCGTAGGTCGGGTAGGCGAGGCGCGGGTAGGCGACCTTGTCGCCGGGGCCCAGCCCGAGCTGGGTGGGCAGCCAGGCCACCAGCTCCTTGGAGCCGACGACGGGCAGCACGTTGGTGTGCTCGACGCCCTTGGCGCCCAGCCGGCGCTCCACCCAGCCGGTGAGGGCGTCGCGCAGCGCGGGCGTGCCCCACACCGTGGGGTAGCCGGGGCTGTCGGCGGCGTCGGCCAGGGCACGCCGGACGAGCGCGGGCACGGGATCCACCGGGGTGCCGACGGAGAGGTCGACGATGCCGTCCGGGTGGGCGGCTGCGGTGGCCTTGTAGGGCTCCAGGCGGTCCCAGGGAAAGACGGGGAGACGGGAGGAGACTGCGCTCACGCTGGACGGCTCGCTCTCTTGCACGGGGGGGTCCGGTAGGGGCGGGGGGCGGGAATGCCGCGGCCCCGTACGGGCGGCGAGGCTGTACGGGGCCGGGTGCGGTGCCTAGCGGCAGCTCACTGGTGGTCCTGGTTCTGCGGAGGCAGCTCGGCGATGAAGGGGTGGTCGCGCTCGATCAGCCCGAGCTTGGAAGCGCCACCGGGCGAGCCGAGCTCGTCGAAGAACTCGACGTTCGCCTTGTAGTAGTCCTTCCACTCGTCCGGGGTGTCGTCCTCGTAGAAGATCGCTCGACCGGGCAGACCGGCTCACAGGCACCGCAGTCGAACGCATTCGTCCGGGTGGATGTACAAGGACCGGGAGCCCTCGTAGATGCAGTCGACGGGGCACTCCTCGATGCACGCCTTGTCCTTCAAGTCGACACAAGGCTGCGCGATGACGTAGGTCACGCTGTCGTTCCTCCTCGGTAGGGGTCATCTTGCGCGGGAGCGCGGCGTCGTCGATGCCCACACCTAGTATCTCCGTTCCGGAGCACTTGACGAACAGGAGGGGCAGGGAGAGCTGTGGAATTCACCACGGGCGGGCGGCTGGAGATCCGGATTAACTCCGGTGATGTGGGGAAGAGGGTGTCAATTCGCGCCCTCAACGACCGTACGCGGTCCCCCGAACGGTTCACCGACACGGTCGGGATCCTCGACTCCTGGGCGGACGGCGTGCTGTGCGTCACACGCCGCAACGGGGAGACCGTACGGATCGCGGAGGACGCGGTGGTCGCGGGCAAGGTCGTGCCGATGACCCCCGCCCGGCGCCGCGGGCCCGCCGCCGGCGTGCGCGAGCTCCAGGAGACGGCCTCCCGCGGCTGGCCCGCTCCGGAGACCGGCAGGCTGGGCGGCTGGACGCTCCGGGCCGCCGGCGGCTTCACCGCCCGCGCCAACTCGGTCCTGCCGCTGGGCGATTCCGGGCTGCCGCTGCCGGCCGCGCTGGACCGGGTCACCGCCTGGTACGCGGAGCGCGGGCTGCCCGCGCGGGTCCAGGTCACCACCGGCGACCCGACGGCGGACCGGCGGCTGGACGACGAGCTGGCCGCCCGCGGCTGGACCGAGGAGCGGGCCGCCCTGATGCGGACGGCCGCGCTGGCCCCGATCGCCGACACGGACGCCGACACGGACCGGGTGCTGCTGAGCCGGGAGCCCGACGACGCCTGGCTCGACGCGTACGGGCGGACCGCGGAGAACGCGACCGCGGCGCGGGCCGTCCTGACGGGCGGGCCGTCGGTGTGGTTCGCGCGCGTGCCCGGGGCCACGGCCATAGCCCGGTGCGTGATCGACGGCCGGTGGGCCGGCTTCGCCGCGCTGGAGGTCGGCCCGGAGCACCGCCGGCAGGGGCTGGCGACGCTGCTGATGGCCCGGCTGGCCCGGCAGGCCCTGGACGAGGGCGCCTCGGCCGCGTACCTCCAGGTCGAGCGGGACAACACGGGCGCGGACGCGCTCTACGAACAGCTCGGCTTCACCACGCACCACGCCTATCACTACCGTCGCGAGCCAGGACGTTGAGCGCCGTCGCACCATAGAGGCATGACCGACACCACCGGCCGGCGCCGGTTCGCCGAGGAGGCCCGCGAGGAACGGCCCGACCTGGCGCTGCTGTGCCTGCTGATCGCCGCCGAGGCGGATCCCGGGCTGGACGAGCGGGGCTTCGACGCCGTGCAGATCGAGCTCGACGACCTCGCCGGGCAGCTGCCCGCGCTCGGCCGGCACGCGGCGCCGCGGCTGTGGGCCGAGGCACTGGCCGACCTGCTCGGCGTGCGGTACGGCTTCCGCGGCGCGCCCGCCGACTACCGGCGGCTGGAGTCCTCGCTGCTCGACGAGGTCCTGCGGCGCCGGCGGGGGCTGCCGATCCTGCTGTCGGTGGTGTGGCTGGAGGTGGCCCGGCGGGCCGGGGCCCCCGCCTACGGGGTGGCCCTGCCCGGCCACTTCGTCGTCGGCTTCGGCGACCCGTACGGGCAGCACGCGCTCGCCGACCCCTTCGACGGCGGCCGGACGATCTCCGAGGAGGAGGCCGGTCTCCTGGTCGCCGGCGCGACCGGCACGCCGCTGTCGGCGGCGGCGTTCTCCCCCGCGGAACCGCTGGAGATCGTGCTGCGCGTCCTCAACAACATCCGCGCCTGGGCCGCCGCGCGGCCCGAGCGGAGCGGGGTGCAGCTCTGGGCCGTCGAGCTGTCCCTGCTCCTGCCGAGCCATCCGGCACGGTTGCGCTACGAGCGGGCGGAGCTGCTCGTGGAGCGCGGGGAGTTCGCGCGGGGGGCGCGGGAGCTGGAGGAGTACGCGGAGGTCATCGCGCCGGTGGAGCCGGACACGGCGGAGACGGTGCGCCACCAGGCGCGGGCGGCGCGGGCGTTGCTGAACTAGGCCCGTACTTCGCGGGTCGCTGATTTAGGTCTGTGGCCAGCGGGTTTGTGCGATGTCGGTGTCGAGTAGGTCGAGGAGGTGGAGTTGGACGCCGCGGTTGATCTGGACGGTTGGCGGGTCGGTGACGTTGCCGATCCGCAGGGTGAGTTCGCCGAGGTGGTAGAGGATCATCCGGCCGGTGGGGCGGACGCGGCGGTTGTCCGGGTAGAGGCCGGCCATGGTCTCGTCGGGGCCCAGAGCGCGTCTGACCTGTCGCTCGATCAGGCAGAAGACCAGCAGGGCCAGGCAGATCACCTGGATCAGCGCGGCGACGCGCCGGTTGTGCTGCACGAAGACCGGTGCGACCGCGAGGGGGCCCTTGAAGTCGTGGTAACGCCGTTCGACTGCGCCCTGGCCCTTGTAATGGATCAGTACCCGGGCCGGGCCGGCCTTCTCGGTCGGGACGCTGGTGATGAGCGCGTACCAGCCGTCGACGGCTGCCTCGGCCTCCAGCACGTCCTGGTCGAAGTGCCAGGCAAGACCGGGGGTGCCGTGCTCGTCCTCGGTGATCTGCCAGCGCAGGCAGGAGGTGACGCGGCGTTTGGCCGTGACGACACCGATCCGGGCGACGATCTTCTCCCGGGTCTTGTAGTGCCGTCCGCCCGCTGCGGCGGTGAGCTTGTCGAGGTCTTCGGCGGCCTTGGCCAGTCGTTTGGCCCGGGCCGCCCGCTGGCCGGCCGCAACCGCGGTGGAATGGACCAGGATCCGGCGCACCGTGAGCGCCGGGTCGCTCTTGCGGCGGCCGGTCAGCGTGTGGGTGTCCTCCAGGACCCGGTAGGTCTCCCGTTCCGCCTCGGGTTTCCTCTCGTCCCGCCCGGGCACCCAGTCGACGGGCTCGGCCCGCTCAGGGTCCAGGGCCGCGTAGACCTCGTCCTTGATCTGCGCGGCCGGGACGGGCGCGATGAACTCCACCCCGGCCTGAAGCAGGGCGGTGATGTTGGGGTAGGACACCAGCTTGGAGTCGGCGACCATCAGAAAGGTGTTGGTGCCGGCCATCGCCCGCAGGTCCTTCATCGCTCCGACGACCTGGCTGACCTCGGCCGCGGCGCCGTCGAAGACCCGGGAGTGGACGGGGATACCGCCGTCGGCGGACACAGCGAGCCCGGCCTGGACCTGTTTCAAATCCAGGCGCCGGTCCTTGGGATGCCCGTTGCAGGCGATGAGCGGGTACCGCTCGTCCTGGTCCTCGGCAGGGAAGGCGCCGTGGACGGACATGCTGGTCATGTCCCAGTGCAGCCGCGAGACGTCGATCCCGAACTCGGTGATCGCCCGAGCCCCGACCGTGCCCGCGATGACCTCCAGCTTCGGAGCGATCGCGTCCAGCGCGCGGGCCAGGCGGTCGTCGTTGAGGAGGTCCGGCGTGATGCCGAAGACTTCCTCCACCGCCCAGGTGCGGGCCCAGTCCCCGACCCGCACCAGTGGTGCGGGCGAGGTCAGCCGGTTGGCCACCAGCGCCTCGATGACCTGCCCGTGCGTCAGATGTGCGCTCGCACCGCCTGGACACACCTCATCGACGACCCCGGCGACATCCAGCCGGCGCAGAAACTCGGCAGCGACAGGCAGAGCGCCCAGACGCTTTTCCACCACGGACGTCACCACAACTTCAAGGCGCTGACGCTGAGACCGTGGCCGCGGGGACCGGGAAGTCATCGACACATCCGGACCAACGCGATACAACCGGCCCGGGACACTCCCGGACCGGTCACACCATACGAATCAACGACCCGCGAAGTTCGGGACTAGGGCGCTCCGCGTGGGCAACGCGGCTGCGCCGCGTTCGTCCTCAAACGCCGGACGGGCTGAATAGCCCGTCCGGCGTTTGAGGACAGCGCGCGCAGCGTGCTGCTGCGGAAACGGCGAAAGGGCGGGCCAGGGGCAAACTCACAACCACCCCTTCTCCCGCGCTATGCGGACCGCCTCCGCCCTGTTCCGCGCCCCCGTCTTCTGGATGACCGTGGACAGATAGTTCCGGACCGTCCCGGGCGAGAGGCACAACGCCCGCGCGACCTCCGCGTTCGTCGAACCGTCCGCCGACGCCCGCAGCACCGCCCGCTCCCGCTCCGTCAGCGGACTCGCTCCTTCCGCCAGGGCCGCCGCCGCCAGCGTCGGGTCGATGACCCGCTCCCCGCGGAGCACCCTCCGCACCGCGTCCGCCAGTTGGGCCGCCGGCGCGTCCTTGACCAGGAAGGCGGAGGCCCCCGGCCTCCATCGCGCGGCGCAGATAGCCGGGGCGGCCGAAGGTCGTGAGGATGACGACCTTCACGCCGGGGAGTTCGCGGCCGAGCAGCCCCGCCGCGTCCAGCCCCGTCAGCCCGGGCATCTCGATGTCGAGCAGCGCGACGTTCACACCGGCCGCGCGCGCCGCGTCCACCACCTCGTCCCCTCGGGCGACCTGGGCGACGACCTCGATGTCCGGTTCGAGGCCGAGCAGCGCGGCCAGGGCCTCGCGGACCATGGACTGGTCCTCGGCGAGGAGAACGCGAATGATGTTGGTCGTCGTCACCGCATCAGGGTAGGTCCTGACCGGCTACGCCACCGATTCCGTGCGGCGGCTCAGCGGCACGTACGCCCGCAGCCGGAAGCCGCCTCCCGGCGCCCGGCCGGTCACCAGGCGGCCGTCCGCGAGGGCCATCCGTTCGGTCAGGCCCGTCAGGCCGTTGCCGTGGGGCCCCTCGGGGCCACGGCCGTCGTCGCTGACGGTCAGGCAGAGCTCGTCGTCGGCCTCCGACAGCGCGATCTCGCACCGGCTCGCGCCGCTGTGCCGGACGATGTTGGTGACGGCCTCGCGCAGCGCCCAGGCGAGCGCCCCCTCCGCGTCCGGCCCGAGGTCCGGGTGGCGGCCGGCCGCACCGCCCAGGTCGGCGGTGACGCCCGCGGCGGCCAGTGCGGTGCGGGCACCGGCCAGTTCGCCGTCGAGCGTGGGCCGGCGGAAGCCGCTGACGGCCTCCCGGACGTCGACCAGCGCCTGCCGGCCGACCCGCTCGATGTCGGCGACCTGACGGGCCGCCTGCTCGGGGTGGTCGGGGAGCATCCGGCCGGCCAGCTCGCTCTTGAGCGTGATGAGGGAGAGCGAGTGCCCCAGCAGGTCGTGCAGGTCACGGGCGAGGCGCAACCGCTCCTCGTTCGCCGCGAGGTGGGCGACCGTGGCCCGCGCCTCGCGCAGCTCGCGCATGGTGCGGCCCATCTGGACGACGGCCGTCATGGCCGCGCCGCCGAGCAGGATGGCGGTGACGACCAGGACCAGCCCGGAGTCGGCCGCGTCCCTGAGCGCGCCCAGGCCGAGGGCGGTGACGGCGACCGCCGGGATGACCCGGGCCCGCCCACTTGGGCCGAGCAGCATCACCGCGCTGGAGATGGAGAGCTTACACCAGCAGCGTCAGCCATGCTCGCCCCAGCGTCGACACTAAATTCAGCACGGCTGAGGGGCGTACAGACCGGCCAGCAGGCGCGATCTGGCGGTCGCCGGCACCCGGTGGCGCGGGCGCGGGCCGAAGAGCAGGGAACATATACACCCAGCCACGAAGCGATCGAGCCCCGCCCCAGCACGAGGGCCGTGCACGTCGAGTGCCGCCCGACTCATCAGGTCGGCCACCGCGTAGAAGAGATAGGTGGAGCCAGAGGACGTCCAAGCACGCCTTGGGCCACGACCTGCCGGCGGTTCTCGGATGCCTGCCGTCATGATGTAGCCGTTGTCCACGGCGTTGTCCACGCGTCGTCCGTCCCCATGGCCCTCCGTCCTCAGTTCTGTGGTTGTCCCGCGTTACAGCCAGGCCGCGGCGCCCGCCGTAAGAGGAAAGGTTTTTAGGACGACGAGGAGGTGACGCCTTCGCCCCGGGGGCGTAGCACCGCGCGCTCCGATGGCCTGGCCCAAGGACCGGCGTAGGCGTGCGGGGGACGTACTCCGCGATCTTCTGGAGCCACTCGGGGAAGCGGCGGTCGGCATCCACAGACCCCCGAGCATCGACAGGCCGAAGTAGACGACCATGACGTGGCGCACGCGTCGCCGTGGCCAGGTAAGCCGATGGACACGTCCGAGCGGCCGCGAGACTGCAGCGTGCCGGCCAGATCACGGGCGGCCAGGCAGCCCATACTGCCAGGCGTCGAGCCGGGATCGCGCCTAGGGCGCAGCCAGCGGCGAGAAGAAGAGACCAGGATGGACGGCCCATGCGAACACCACGGGCGGCCGAGGCGACCTTCGCCGTCACATAAGCCGCGGCCCGGCAGCGCCCCGGTCAGGGCAGCTGGCGGCACCTCACCTCTCGCGCTCTGGGCCTACCGCCTCGGCGTTGGCCGATGAGGAACGGAGGTGATGGCGCCGGAAGGTGGCCATGGAGGACCATGTTAGATGACGGGAAGGTCAGCCCGTGTTCACCGATCTCTTGTCGGTGTCCTTGGAGCCGGGCCTCGGGATCGAGGCAGGTTTACCAGCGCGGCCGGGTAGAGCACGAGAAAAGCGATGCAATTCTTGTTGGCGTGCAGGGTGCGGGCGATTCGAGATGATCAGGTCTTACATCGGGGTTCGCCTTAGCGGAAGCGCGGCCGAATACATCAGGCTCGGCGTGTCGAGGGCGTTCCGGGGGTTGTCGGAGGTCAGCCTACAGGAGGCCGACTCTCGGCTGGCCGCGGCGTCGGTGATGGCGATGAACGCCTGCTCCTGAGGCGCCAGCCGGCGACCTCACAGGTTGCGGGGTAGAGTCCGAGCCGTAGAGCGCGTGGACGGTGGCGTCGGCGTCGCGCGACTGCATGCGCACGGTGCGGCCGGAGACCTCGACGGAGGTCAGTACGCAGGCCGCGCAGGGCTCCGCCGGGATCTCGCCGTCCAGGTCGAAGACGATCCGGCGGGCCCCGGCCCGCGCCTTGATCTCGGCGGCGGGAACCGTCCGCGAGACCCGGCGCGGTGCAGCACGACCACACGGTCGGCTATCGCGTCGGCCTCCTCCAGGTAGTGGGTGGCGAAGAGGACCGCGCGGCCCGCGTCCGCCTGCCGGCGCATCGCACCCCAAAGGTCTGACGGGCCGTCACATCCATGCCGGTGGTGGGCTCGTCGAGCACGATGACTCGTTCTCCCCGGCCGTCGCGAGGTCGAACCGCACCGCTGCTCCTGCCGCCGGAGAGCTTGTTGACCAGACGTCGGCTGATCTCGGTGATGCCGCCTGCTCCATGACCTGCTCCGCGGAGTACGCCCGGGTGTGCAAGTCACAGGCCAGGCGCACCAGTTCGCGGACCTTCACCTCTCCATCAGGCCGCCGCTCTGCAGCATGGCGCCCACCTTGCCCTGCTGACGGCCTGTTGCGGCGGCATGCGAAGAGCTCACGACGCCCTGGCGTCGGGGCGGCTCAGGGCCGAGCAGCAGATCCAGGGTGTGAGGACTTGCCGGCGCCGTTGGGGCGAGCAGGGCGACGGTCTCGCCCGGGTAGAGGTGCAGGTCGAGATCGGCCACGGCCCGTACCGTGCCGAAGGTCTTGCATGACGTTCGCGAGCTGACGACGGGAGCGGCTCCCGTGCGCGGCCGTCCCCCTGAACGTCGTCGTGGTGATGGTCATAGGTCCATCGTGACGGACCTGATCGCGGCCGGGCAGTGTCGGCCGTCGTCGGAAGATCATGACAGATGTCATGCCCGCGTGACAGAGGTCCGTGTGACAGCGGTCCCGTGTGAGCAGAGGTCCCGCGTGACAGAGGGTTCCGTACGGCAGACGTTCCCGTACGGCAGAGGTCCCGTGCCGCCACCCGCACGGGACCTTCGCACTGCGGCCGAGGATCAGCCCGTCATGTCTTGATGACGCCCACGCGCTCCGTCGGCGTCTTGCCGCGCAGCGCCTTGCCTCGAGGGCGCCCGCGACGTCCTGCGCGTGACCGGCGTCTTCGTACCGTTCCCCGCGCTCGATGAGCACCCCGTTGAACTTGGTGCCGTAGAGGGACTGAGCACGTCGAGGTTGTAGTTCTCGACAAGCTTGCCGTTGACCTCCTTGACCGACAGGACTCGGCAGCGAGAGCTCCGACCGAACGGGATCGAGTCGGAACGGATCCGTCTGGATCGTCACCCGCCCGACATCGCCGGCTTGGCGAACTCCTCCATCGCCCGGTCGACCTCGTGTTGTCCACCTTCGGCTGCTGGCTCGCGACGGGCAGGGTGCGACCGGCGTCTCCCTTGCCCGTCTCGCACGCTCGCGGTACGCGTCCGCGACGGCCTGGACCCCTTGCCGTGTGTCGATCCCCTGGTACGGCTTGCCGTACACGGCCACGGCTTGCCCGGCTTGAACAGATCGTCCCGTCCTTGGCCCCGCCGACTCGCCCGACAGCGCCCTTGAGCGCGGCGCGACCTTCTCCTCGTCGACGATCCCGTCGGCTCGGCGCTGCGGCTGCGCCGACGAGCGAGCCGACGACGGTGACGGGGTTGTAGTCCCGGCCTGACACCGAACGGACGGTCTCCTGGGTGTCGATGGACAGGCCCGCCACCGACGGCTTGAGCCTGGACTGCTTGCCGCCGATCGTCACCTTCAGCGGCGCGTTCGCCCGGTTGCCGAGTCTTGGCGTCCGAGCTTCTGCACGGCCTGCTCCTTGGAGCTGCGCCGCCGATGTCGAACGCCCAGCACGGTGGTGCCCTGCCGCACGTCCAGTGGTTTCATCACAGGCCGGCGCGTAGGCCACGCGGCCAGGACGATCACGGCACCGGCGAGCAGGACCAGCTTGGAGCGGCCCTTCTTCTTGGCGCCGCCTTGGCGCGGACTTCGGGGCCGTCTTCGCGGGAGGCTTCGGCACACCGGCCAGGGCGCGCCCTGCGCCGCGGCGGCGGGGGAACGGCCGGGCCCCGCCCGCCTTGGCTTGGGCACGGCGACGCGCCGGGGCACCGGCTCGACGGCTTCTTCGCCGCCGGAGCCGGGCACCGGGGGCATCCCGCTGACCAGCGTCTTCCGCGGCCGGGGCGCCGGAGCGCTGTGCCTTCAGGACCGGAACCCGGCCGCTGCACCCCCCTGCGGGCCGCCCTTCGGCCCCTTCTTCTTGCCCTGCTGCGCCTTCTTCCCCTGCTGCGCGCCCGGACCGGGCGGCGGCACGACCGGGGTGCGCGCGCGTGCGGGTGTCCGTAGCGCCGCCGGGCTGACCGCCGACGGGGAACGGCAGCCGGTGGCCCTGCTGGCCCTGTCCCGCGCCGGGCGCGGGGAACTGCTGGGTGCTCCCGTGCGCCGGCGCCTCTGCGGAACCCCGGTGGTCAGGGCGTCGGCCGTCCAGGGCGCGCCCGCGCCGCCCTGCTCTGCGGGGCGGCGAATGGGTCGCCGGCAAGAGGCATGACGCGGTGGTGGAGGGTCGCCGGCAGACCGGCGGCCATGTCCCACCGGCATGGGGTTTGGTGCCGGTGGTCGACATGCCGCCGCACGGCAGAGGGTTGGCACCGTCGTCTCGACATGCCACCGCCCGGCGGGGCCCTGGCCCGTCGTCCCCGGGCCGCCCTGCCACGGGCGCGCGCCCCCGCGGCGGGGTCTGCGCCGGCGAACGGGTCGTCCGGGAACGGCGTCGCGCCGGTCGTGGAGGGGTCGTGCGGGAAGTGCGGGGCGCCTCCGCCGGCGGGGCGCCTCCGATCATCGGGCGTCCGCCTCGCATCGGCCACCCTGTATCGGACCGCCCTGCATCGGCGCAGTGCCGCCCATCGGCGGGCCGCCCATGATGCGGCCCCTGCCCCGCTCGTGCCGCGTCGCCCGGCCTAGGGCTCAGGGCGCGCCGGCCGCCCGCCGGGCCCTGGCACTGCCGTGCCATAGGCCAAGTACGCGGCCCGGGCAGGCTCGCCGCGGGACCACGCGTCGGGTGCTGAGCCGGACCACCAGGGTACGCGGGTCCGCTCGGAGAAGTGGGGCGCCCGCCCTGTCCGCCCGAGCCCGCGGTAACGTTCAGCGGACTCTGCCATCAGATTCGCGGCTGCGGCCGTTCTCGCAGGACCGTCGTCGGGTCGCCCGGCAGCGGCGGTGCGGAGCGTGCTCCGCCGTGCCCTCGCACGCGATGGTCGCGCTGCCCGAGTGTCGCTGCTGCCGAGGTACGCGCTGGGTACACCCCACTTGAGACCGCGCCGGGCGCACCCGTCTCCTGCTGCGCGCGATACGGCGTCGAGCAGTCCGCCAGTCCGGTTGCCGACACGGGACATGTGCGCGCCCGTGGACTGCGAGCTTACCGGGACTAGCGCACCGTGGGAGTGCCGCGCGAGGACGTCTGCGTCGCGGAGGCGCCCGACGACTTCTGCGGGGCGCGAACAGATCGCTAGGTCTTCTCGGCCGGCGCTCCGATCTCCGCGCGTGCGGGCGCCGCTGCCGCGGGCCGTACTCGCTCTACGCGCGTCGGCGCGTCTGCCCGTCGTCGTCGTTCGCCTGCGTCTCACCGAGACGACGTCGCGCATGACAGACCTGGCGGATGGACACGAGCCTCGGGATGTTGAGGCGGATCCGTGTCGATCATCGCTGTCCTCGAGCTCTTCGTGGCAGCGTCCGATGCGCCGCCCGCGTAGGGGTATACGCGTCAGCCTCCGCGCCCCCTGGCGGCCCTGAGACGGACTGTCATGATTGCACGGCTCAAAGCGAGATCTCTGTGCCCGGTTATTCTCGCGCGCCCTATCCATGCCACTCACGGTGGTCGCCCATCCCACGGTTCAGGGGTGCTCGCGGCGTGCACCCGTACTCAACTGGGTCACCGCGGCGCGCGCACGTTGACGACCGCCGTCATACCCCGCGGTGAGCCGGAGCGCGACCGTACTCCGCGTGCGATCATTCACGGGCCGAGTCGACATCAGTGTAAAAGGTCCGGCGAGATCGCCGGACATTTCAGTCGTCTCACCCGATTCAGTCGTCGGTCGACGTGGCGCCCCGGTTGCGAGCTTTTTCGCGAGGGTGCGCGATCAGATCAGCAGCGATGACCTATGCCGCCGCAGCAGGAAGACATAGGAGCCGATCCCGGCCTCGAAGGAAGTCGGCCCCTCGCGGTTGAGCGAGAGCAGCAGCACGCGATCAGCTCCAGCCGATGCCGGCCGCAGGCACCTCCCCGGACCGCGCCGCGGTCACCACCGCGCCGCCGTGAGCACGAGACCTGGACGACGCCGAGCAGCGCGAGCAGCACACGCCCCGTGCACTCTATCAACCCCGCTATGCACCAGCGAACGCGGCGACTACCTCCGTGCGAGGAACGCGAGGACGACGAGGCGCTCGAGAGTGGCGGCGAGCTTCCCCTCCCCGATCGCGTGAGTGCGTCCCGGTCAGTGGGACACGTGCGTCCTCTCCCGGCACAGCGAGTCCGCTCCCGCACACGGCGTCCAGTGCCCGTCCGCACGGAGTCCACGCCTCCCGCACGGAGTCCAGTGCCCGCGAAGAGGTCGTCCTCGCGCCACGCAGGTCCGCACGTGCCCGCCCCGGCCGCGGACGAGCCGCTAGTACTCGTCGGCGACACATCGGTCTGGCTCAGCGCGTTAGGAACGAGCGTAGAAGTGCGCGTCCCCCACGCAGCTGTCGTGAGCGTGCGCACACCGCATCGCCGCCCAGCCTTCGCCTGGCCACGTGGGGAGCTGGTGTCTGCGGAGCGGCCGTCACCTCCTCGTCGGCACGACCACCCGGATCGCGTCGCACGAGGGCGGCGACGCGGGGCAGCGGCACGGCGGCGTCCCGCCGCGGCCGCCTCCGCAGCGGGCGAGGCCCTCCTCCACGACGGAGCACAGAGAGCACGCAGTTCACAGTAGACCTTAGGCTGACCTCGTACGGTGTCCCGCGACTCGTCCCACGGCGGAAGGCCGGCTCCGCGGCAGCTCCACCGCGCGTCATCGGCGACGCGGTGCGTCCTGGTATGTGGTCGGGTGTGCCCATAAATGCCGCCGTCCGGTCGTAGGTGACCAGTACCTGCAGGGCGCACCTCGCTGAATCACCTCATACTGAGGCTATGCGGCTGTCCCTGTCGATGACGTCTGGCCCGCCAGAAGCAGTTCGGGCGCGCGTTCTGCGGGCGCACCATCATCCCGGAGTCGCGGTGAGCAGCTGCCGGCTGCCGTGACCGAGGATACCGGTGGTCGGTGACGCCCAGCTCATTCACTCGCGGCGGCCAGTTCTGCGCACGTGCGTGTGGCCAGCCCATGAGAGGGACGTGCCCGGTCGGCGGCCATTATGGCGAGGCCGGGCGGGATCACCACACCGTCGCCCTCCATGGGTCGCGCCGAGGTGCGTCATCCAGCGTGACGCCGTCTGCACCTCGGAGGCGTACTTAGTGATTCCTCGATGGTCGCGCCGTTGTTCGATCGATTCGTCCGTCCGGGTGCGCGTGGCACCAGGAGCAGTCGGCGGCCTGAGGTCGAGATGCATGGGCCCGCCTACGAGCCTGGGTGCGGCCTCCGCCGGGAGCCGCCCTGCGACGACAGCGAACCCCGACGCTAATACACCGCCTCCGTCTAGGTAACGTGACCAGGGGCCACGGCGTCACGAGCTGATGCCAGCGCGATCATCGCCGTGATGCTCTTGAGGTGAACTGGTTGAGCGGGGCGCTCACGTCGTAGCTGCGACGGTAGAAACACAAGGAGGTGCCGAGCGATGGCGCCCGGTGGCCCGGCTTCAGTCCCGACTTCCGCATCAGCAGGATGACGATGTATCGCCAGCTAGCACCTCACCTGCTGAATGGAGAGTGCACAGCGTGTTCACCTCCATGTACAGCTGTGTCGGACGCGAACTGACAGGTACTGGACGAATCGGCAAGAACGGACGATCGGCGCTGCGCATGCAGCCAGTTAGGCACGCGGGCGGTCAGCGAGAACGTACCCACTATACGCGTGAGCGGAATCATACAAACTTCGCGCGCGCCCGTGACTCGGTGCATCGGGAGAGTCAAACCCGGGGCGCACGGCGACTTCTCGCCGACCCCCGCGGCTCAGGGCCTGAGGCTCGCGCCTATCGAAAAAGAAAACCCGTGTCACTCTCTCCACTTCGCCAGTACCTTGCCCACGCGGACACCATGACGCTACTCGCATCGGTCGCGCCACGGTCGTTCACCTGTGCGCGCCGGACGGTCTCGCGCGTCGTCTTCCTGCGCTCCCGCTCACGGCACCGTACCGCTCCCGACGTGCATGTGCGGTAGCTCGACCTCGACGATCGAGCCTGCACTACCGTCCCGCGGCGTCCGAGCTCCGGACGGCCCTGCTGGGCGGCGTGCGGAGCGAGGCGTTGTGGCCGCCGAGGAGACCGCTGCGCAGTCGCGAAACTGCACGCCCGGGACGGGTTCGTGCGAGGCATCGGTGGCATACGCGGTAGTGACCTGCCAGAACACTTTGCGAGTTTGCTGTCGGACGTTCGGTTCGGCCGCTGTACGCGTGGCGGAGTCTGTGCGCGGCAGGCACCACCAGCCGAACTCTCACGCGTGCCCCGGACCGTGCGGACACCTCGCCCCGGCGCCCTGACGGCGGCACGTCAGCCTAGGACTTGGCGGACGGCTACGCGCTGCAGAGCGCGTGGTGGTCGCGAGCTACCCAGACGAGCACCAGGCGACCCGGGCATACATTAGTGCCCGTGGCCCGAAGCGCTCTTCCGGATGTGACTGGGTGGTATTCTGGCGCGAGTTTCGTCCGTGCCGCCGAGAGAGATCAGAGCCGTGGCAATACACTGTGGCTGTGCTGTCTGGTCGGTCGCGCGACGTGGCGACAGCAGCCTGCTCGCCAGCTGCGGGAGTCGGACCGACCGGCCCGTAGCTCGAGCGCTGTGTGGATCGCCTGGCATCCCGCCCATCCGCGCGAGCAGCTCATCCTCCGGCCGTGATGAGTCGCCTATCCGGCCGACCGGGACTCTAGACTTTGCCTAACCGAACGCCGAGAGGTGCTACACGCTGGCTTCCTGCATGGCCTGTATGACACCCGCTCGCGCAGCACTCGACGTACGAGTTGTGTGGGACCGTCTGCGCTAACTACCTTATGGCGCATGCGTCCACTGTTCGGTTACCGTGGCGCTGCGCGCCTCTGCTGAGCTGGTGCAGGCGCGCGACATCCTAACAGATCGCACGTCCATGGTATCTGCCTGGAGGTGAACAGCCGTCCCACCGCGCCGCCACCCGTGCGCGTCCACATCACGGAGTCAGGACCCGCGATTGGCTTGAACTGTTCCCGCGGCGTGCCCAGGCGTGTGACGCTTCTGGACGGTCTGTCGCTGGTCCGGTGACGGACGGGCGTCTAGGGCGCGGCACACTCGGTGTGGGCGACCGTGGCCCTGAACGGTGCCGTGATTTGCTTCGTCTCGCGGCGGTCCGACATCGTGGCGCCGACGACGCTCCTCGTCTCCGCGCATCCGCCGGCCACGCGCCACGGACCCTGAGGCCGGCCAGAGTCCCATGTCTACTCGCGCTCAACGAGCGGGTGCGCCGACGGATTTCGCGGCAGGCCCTGGGACGGGCATCTCGCGGTGCGTTCCGTGCGCCGTGACCGTCCTCAGTGTCGGCCGCGGCGGTGACCGTGTCACCCGCACGGAGAGCGTGTGTGTGCTCATCCCGTCGACGGTGCTACACCGAGACCGACGACACCGACCGTGAGGCCCGTCGCCACCGTGTGCCTGCCCCCTGCGGAGACTCGCCAAAGGTGCATCGCGGCCCGTCCGCGGTTCGCCCAGGGCGAGGGCGCGCCACATCCCCAGCGCGCCGTGCTACGTCTGCCCGACCAGCGGGTTACCGCGGGACGGCGACTTGGCCCGCTGCTCGTTCTCAGTATGGTCATCCCCTACGAGCTGGCGCCCGCCCGGCCGCCCGCGTGGTGCCGCGCCGACAGCAGGCTCCAGCTGAACCGGTACACTCGCAGGGGTTCGCCGACGCAGGCTGTCGGCCGGTGATCGTCAGCCGCGACGGCCGTGAGGCACCCCGCACCAGTACGCTCATATCGGATGGTGAAGGCGGTCGTCGCGACGGACTTCGCCGGCACCGAAGCCTCACACCCTCGACGACCAGGTCGAGGCATCTGAGCGGCAGCTGGCCGACGCCGTACGCCCGCTGGACCTGGTACCGGTGCGCCATCCGACGGCTGTGTGTCAGGTACACGGCGCGTTAACGCCTTACGTGGCGCGCTCATCTGGCGCACGTAGACTGCGCACCGTCCGAACGTGGTCCACTGCGCGGGCATCGTCGTGGCGTGTCCTCCGGTGTGGACCGTGACTGGCGGCTGATACAGCACGCCACATCCACACCAGAGCGCTAATCTGGTCCGTTGCCTGTACGAGGCAAGCACCCGTCGTTTACAGTTTACGACCCGCAACTCGCCTCGTCACGGTAACGAGGGGTTGACGGTGACGTCGCCGACGAGGCCACCTGGACCCTACACTATGGTGCTGATCCACGGCTGGGCTCTGTACGTCGACAACGTGATGTACGCCGCGCGACGCGCGTGTAACCCTGCGGCTCAGTCGTCTGCGCTGCCTGGCTACGCATCGCGCGGCAGTACGCCGCACGAGGTGCTCGCCGCTACAGTCGGGGGTCCGACCCACTATGACTCGCAGGACAACATAGTCGTCCACGAGGACACCCTGCTGCTAGTCTGCTCCAGTGTCGACTTATCCGCTTGGAGCGGCGGTCACCACTGTGTCAAGTCAGTGCCCCTACACCAGAGTGTGTACGAGGTGGAGTCTCGCGTTTGTGCAGTGCATTGTACCGATTTCCGGAGGGCAGTCACAATCACGCCTAGTCGACACTCCCGCGTTCGTCACTCCTGGGTGTGACTTGACCACGTTGGACCGCGCTCAGAAGTCCGCCTCGGAGCGCAGCGAGCAGTTCGCGGCGCACCCGACTGTTCCTGACGGCGGTCATGTGGGTGACCCCCCGACAGCGGCAGCACCTCGTGCGGGCGGCCGGCGGCCAGCAGCGCCGACGAGAGCCGCAGGGTGTGCGCGGCGACCACGTTGTCGTCGGCCAGCCCGTGGATGACCATTAGGGGCCGGTGCTCGTCGGCGACGTCCGTCAACCCCCGTTCCGTGACGAGGGAGTTGCGGTCGTAAACGTCCGGCTGCTCGTCCGGCAGGCCCAGATAGCGCTCGGTGTAGTGGGTGTCGTACAGCCGCCAGTCGGTCACCGGGGCGCCCGCGATGCCCGCGTGGAACACGTCGGGACGGCGCAGCACGGCGAGCGCCGCGAGGTAACCGCCGTACGACCAGCCGCGGATGGCGACCCGGTCCAGGTCCAGCGGGTACGCGTCGGCCAGCGCCCGCAGTGCCTCGACCTGGTCGTCGAGGGTGGCGCCGGCGAAGTCGTCGCGGACCGCCTTCACCCATTCCGGGGAGGTGTGCGGGGTGCCTCGGCCGTCGGCGACGATCACCGCGAAGCCCTGGTCGGCGAACCACTGCGAGGTCAGATGGGCCTGCTGCGCGGCCACCACGCGGGCGCCGTGCGGGCCGCCGTAGGGGTCCATGAGGACGGGCAGCGGGCCGTCGCCGTCCCGGTAACCGGTGGGCAGCAGCACGGCGCTGGGGATGTGGCGCGCCCCTGCCCGGGCGAACCGCGGACGGGCCGCGAGCACCGGGGTCTCCGCCAGGGAGGCCACGGTGGCGACGGGCTTCCGGTCGGTGTCGGTCTCGGTGTAGCCGTCGCGGAGCACCACCGTCTCCGTGCCGGGCCGGTCCGCCGCGGCCGACACGAGGACGGTCACGGCGCCGGAACGCACCGCCGAGTGCCGCCCGGCCTGCCGCGAAATCCGTTCGGCGCCCCGCTCGTTGACGCGGTAGACATGGGACTCGCCGGTCTCCGGGTCCGTGGCTGCGGGTCCGGCGGAGGCGGAGACGAGGACGTCGTCGGCGCCGATGTCCAGGACCGCGTGGACGAACAACTCCGGCCCCGTCAGGGCCCGGTCGCCCACCACGAGTGCCCGCGCCCCGCCCTCGTCCGCCACCCGGACCAGCCGGCCGTCCGGCGTCCACGCGGGCACGCCGGGGAACAGTTCAAGCCAATTCGCCGGGTCCTCCTCCGTGTGGAGCGCACGGGTGGCGCCGGTGGCGGTGTTCACCTCCAGGCAGACCTGCGTGCGCTGGTCGCGCGCCTGCACCAGCAGCAGCGGCGGGCCGCCGGCCGACCAGTGGACGCGGGCCAGGTAGGGGTAGCGGGCGCGGTCCCACTCGACGTCGGTGCGCGCGCCGTCCAGGCCCAGCAGGGCCAGCGTCACCTCGGCGTTCGGCGTCCCGGCGGCCGGATAGGCGACCTCGGCCGGGGCGCTCGCGGGATGGGCCGGGTCGGCGATCCACCAGCGCCGCACGGGCCGGTCGTCCACCCGCGCGGCGAGCAGGGCGTCGCCCGTCGGCGACCACCAGAAGCCACGGTGCCGGTCCATCTCCTCGGCGGCGGCGAACTCGGCCAGTCCCCAGGTCACACCGGAGGCTTCGGGCCGGGCCAGGATCCGGTCGCCGGTGCCGTCGGCCGCCACCACGCGCAGCGCGCCGTCCGCCACGTAGGCGACGTGCCGCCCGTCGGGCGCCGGGCGAGGGTCCGCCACCGGTCCGGGGACGGGGAGTTCGGCGGTGGTGCCGCCGCGCAGCTCCGCCACGTACAGCCGGCCCGACAGGGTGAACGCCGCCAACTCGCAGGCGGCGTCCACCGCGTAGCCCACGATGCCCGCCGAACCCTCCCGGGTGCGTTCGCGCCGCGCGCGCTCCTCGGCGGACAACTCCTCGCTCGCGCCGCCCAGCAGGGCGTCCGGATCGGCCGCCGGGCGGGTGCGGCCGTCGTCGAGGTCGAGCACCCACAGCACGTGGGAGCGGTCGGTGCCGGAGCGGGAGCGCAGGAAGACGACGCGCGAGCCGTCCGGCGCCACGGTGAACGACCGTGGCGCGCCGAGCGAGTAGCGCTGGGTCCGGGCGTACTGGCGGGGGAAGGAGAGCTGACCGGTCATAGGGCCGAGCCTAGGCCCGGCCGCCGGGGGTCGGCGAGAAGTCGCCGTGCGCCCCGGGTTTGCTCCCGTGCACCGAGTCACGGGCGCGCGCGGAAAGTTATGATCGCTCACGCATAGTGGGTAAGTCTTCCGTGACCCGCCCGCGTGCCTCACGGCATGCGCGCGTCGTCCGTTCTGCCGTTCGTCCGTCCTGCCGTTCGTCCGACCGCGTCCCTGGAGGTGAACCGCTGTGGCACTCTCGATTTCGGCGGTGGTGCTGCTGGCGATCATCGTCATCCTGCTGTGCCGGAAGTCGGGACTGAAAGCGGGCCACGCCGCCATCTGCATCCTGCTGGGGTTCTACCTCGCCAGCTCGACCGTGGCGCCCACGCTCAACCAGTTCACCAAGAGCATCACGGCGATGATCGGCGGCATCAAGTTCTGACGGGTGGCCCCGTCACGTTCTGGCGGGGGCCCCGGGAGCGCGGGGCGCGTCGCGGGCGGCTCCCCGGCGGGGCCGCCCGGCTCGTAGGCTGTCCCCATGACCGACCTTCCAGGCCGCCGACTGCTCCTGGTGCACGCGCACCCGGACGACGAATCGATCAACAACGGCGCGACCATGGCCAAGTACGCCTCCGAGGGCGCCCTCGTCACGCTGGTGACCTGCACCCTCGGCGAGGAGGGCGAGGTGATCCCGCCCGGCCTCGCCCATCTGGCCGCCGACCGGGACGACCTCCTGGGCGGCCACCGCACGGGCGAACTGGCCGCCGCGATGAAGGAGCTGGGCGTCACCGACCACCGGTTCCTCGGCGGCGCCGGGCGCTACCGCGACTCCGGGATGATGGGCGCCCCGCAGAACGAGCGCCCGAACTGCTTCTGGCGGGCCGACGTCGACGAGGCCGCCGCATACCTCGTTGAGGTGATTCGCGAGGTGCGCCCGCAGGTCCTGGTCACCTACGACCCGGACGGCGGCTATGGGCACCCCGACCACATCCAGGCGCACCGCGTCGCGATGCGCGCGGTGGAGCTGGCCGCGGAGCAGGCCTTCCGCCGGGACCTCGGGGACCCGTACGAGGTCGCCAAGGTCTACTGGAACTGCGTGCCCCGCTCCGTCGTGGAGGAGGGCTTCGCCCGGCTGCGGGAGGCGGCCGCGGCGGGCGCCGCCGTGCCGTTCCCCGGCGTCGCCGCCCTCGGCGACGTCCCGGGGGTCGTGCCCGACGAGGAGGTGACGGCCGCTCCGCGCACCGCTCCCCACGTGGCCGCGAAGGCGGCGGCGATGCGGGCGCACGCCACGCAGCTGGTGGTGGACGGCCACTTCTACGGGCTCTCCAACGCGCTGAGCCAGCCGATGTTCGCCGACGAGTACTACCGGCTCGTCCGCGGCCGGGCGGGCGGCGGACCGGGGCGCGAGGACGACCTCTTCGCGGGCCTGGACTCCGATGCCGGGGGCGTGGACTCCGGTGCGGGCATGGACGCCGGTGCGGGTGCGGACTCCGGTGCCGGGGAGGACGCGTGCTGACCGGGACGCTCACCGCGGGGAAGCTCGCCGCCCATCTCGGCCTCGTCGTCCTCGGGTTCCTCGTCGGGGTCGCCGGTTCGCTGGTGCAAGCGGGTTGGTCCCCGGGCGGGTTGCTGCTCGCGCTGCTCGGCGTCGCCGGTCTGTGCTACGGCGGCGCGGTGGTGACCGGCGGCCGGTCCGGGGGTGCCGCGGCCGGCATCGGCTGGCTGATCGCCGTGCTGCTGCTCTCGCTCAACCGCCCCGAGGGCGACTTCCTTTTCGAGGCCGGGATCGGCTCCTATGTCTTCCTGCTGGGCGGCATGGTCATCGCTGTGATCTGCGCCACCCTCGCGAAAAAGCCGCAACCGGGGCGCCCCGTCGACCGACTTGACGGGTGAGACGACTGAAATGTCCGGCGATTCGCCGGACTTTTCCCTGATGTCGCTCGGCCCGTGAATGACGCACGGACGTACGTCGCGCTCCCGGTCCCCGGGGGTATGCGGCGGTCGTCAAGTGCGCGCCCGCGGTGCCCAGTATGGTGGTGCCGCCGCCGAGCCCCCCTGACCGTGGGCATGGGCGACCACCAGTGAGGTCAGAGGGCGGCGGAGAATAACCGGGAGAATCTGCTTTGAGCCGTGAATCTGACAGTCCGTCCTCCGGGCCCCAGGGGCGCGGAGGCGCCGCGTACCCCTCGGGCGGCGCATCGGACGCGCCGAAGACCGAGACCACGCTGACGACCCGGATCCGCATCAACATCCCGGGCTCGCGTCCCATCCCGCCGGTCGTCATGCGGACGCCCGTCGGTGACGAGGCGACCGACGCCGACGGCGCGCCGCGCGCGGAGAGCGAGCGGCCCGCGGCCGCGGCGCCCGCACCCGCGCCGGAGCCGGAGCGCCCGGCCGAGAAGACCAGCGACTGGTTCGCGCCCCGCAAGTCGTCGGGCGCCTCCGCGACGCCGCCCGGCGGCACTCCCACCGGTGGCGCTGTCCCCGGTGGTGCCGTCCCTGGCGGCGCCATGCCCGGTGGCAACCCGGCTGGCGGACTGCCGCGCCGTACGCCGCAGCAGGGGCCGGGTGCGCCCGGCGCCGGTCTCGGGCAGCGCGACCTCGGGCAGCGCGACCTCGGGCAGCGCGACCTCGCGGGCGGCGGAGCCGCTCCGCACCCGCCGCTGCCGGGCGACCCGACGACGGCCGCGAACCCGGCCGCCGCCGCGAATCCGATGGCAGGTGCGAACGTTCCGCGGCCGGGCGGACAGGGCGGAGCCCCCTTCTCCGGCGGCCCCGCCGTCCCCGGTGGTCCGGCTGCCCCCGGCGGTCCCGCCGGCGGCCTGCCCGGCGGAGGCCCCGGCAGTGCCAGGGCCCGGCGGGCGGCCCGGCGCGCCGAGCCCTGGCCGGGCGACGCCGGCACGGCCCCGGGCCAGGGGCCCGTCCAGGGCGGCCCGCCGATGGGCGGCACTGCGCCGATGCAGGGCGGTCCGATACAGGGTGGCCCGATGCAGGGCGGCCCGATGATCGGAGGCGCCCCGCCGGCCGGAGGCGCCCCGCACTTCCCGCACGACCCCTCCACGACCGGCGCGACGCCGTTCCCGGACGACCCGTTCGCCGGGCCGCAGACCCCCGCCGCGGGGGCGGGGGCGCCGTGGCAGGGCGGCCCGGGGACGACGGGCCAGGGGCCCCTGCCGGGCGGTGGCATGTCGACGACGGGTGCCAACCCTCTGCCGGGCGGCGGCATGTCGACCACCGGCACCAACCCCATGCCGGGTGACCCCATGGCCGCCGGTCTGCCCGGCGACCCCTCCACCACCGCGTCCATGCCTCTGCCCGGCGACCCCTTCGCCGCCCCGCAGAGCCAGGGCGGCGCGGGCGCGCCCTGGACGGCCGACGCCCTGACCACCGGGGTTCCGCCGCAGGCGCCGGCGCCCGGGAGCACCCAGCAGTTCCCCGCGCCCGGCGCGGGACAGGGCCAGCAGGGCCCCCGGCTGCCGTTCCCCGTCGGCGGTCAGCCCGGCGGGCGTACGGACACCCCGCACGCGGGCACCCCGGTCGTGCCGCCGCCCGGTCCGGGCGCGCAGCAGGGGAAGAAGGCGCAGCAGGGCAAGAAGAAGGGGCCGAAGGGCGGCCCGCAGGGCGGGCAGCGGCCGGGTTCCGGTCCGAAGGCACAGCGCTCCGGCGCCCCGGCCGCGGAGACGCTGGTCAGCGGGATGCCCCCGGTGCCCGGCTCCGGCGGGCCGAAGAAGCCGGTCGACGCCGGTGCCCCGCGCGTCGCCGTGCCCAAGCCCAAGGCGGGCGGGGGCCCGGCCGTTCCCCCGCCGCCCGCGGCGCAGGGCGCGCCGGCCGGTGTGCCGAAGCCTCCCGCGAAGACGGCCCCGAAGTCCGCGCCCAAGGCGGCGCCCAAGAAGAAGGGCCGCTCCAAGCTGGTCCTGCTCGCCGGTGCCGTGATCGTCCTGGCCGGCGTGGCCTACGGCGCCGGCCTGGTGATGAACCACTCGGACGTGCCGCAGGGCACCACCGTGCTGGGCGTCGACATCGGCGGCAGCTCCAAGGAGCAGGCCGTGCAGAAGCTCGACGCCAAGCTCGGCAACCGGGCGAACGCGCCGCTGAAGGTGACGATCGGCGGCAAGCAGGCCGAGCTCAAGCCGTCGGTGGCGGGCCTGTCCATCGACACCCAGGAGACCGTCCGTTCGGTGTCCGGCCGGGACTACAACCCCGTCACCGTCGTCGGCTCGCTCGTCGGCGGCAGCCGCAGCGCCGAGCCGACGGTGATCGTCGACGAGGAGAAGGTCGCGGCCGCGCTCAAGGCGCTGTCGGGCGAGTCCGGCGGGGCCAAGGACGGGACGATCCTGTTCAAGCCGGGCAAGGCCGTGGCCGTGTACGGCAAGCCGTACCAGGGGATCGACACCGGCAAGGCGGTCCAGGCCGTCGCGGACGCGTACCGCGAGCGTGCCGAGACGGGCAAGGAGACGCCGGTCGCCCTGCCCGTCGCGAGCCAGCAGCCGAAGGTGGACAACACCGAGGTCGACCGGGCGATGGAGGAGTTCGCCAAGCCGGCGATGTCGGGGCGGGTGACGATCCAGACGGATCCGTTCCACTCGATCCCGTTCGGTCCGGAGCTCTCGCTGCCGAAGATCCTGTCGGTCAAGGAGGTCAACGGCAAGCTTGTCGAGAACTACAACCTCGACGTGCTCAAGTCCCTCTACGGCACCAAGTTCAACGGGGTGCTCATCGAGCGCGGGAACGGTACGAAGACGCCGGTCACGCCGCAGGACGTCGCGGGCGCCCTCGGCAAGGCGCTGCGCGGCAAGACGCCGACGGAGCGCGTGGGCGTCATCAAGACGAAGGGCTGATCCTCGGCCGCAGTGCGAAGGGGTCCCGTGCCGGGTGGCGGCACGGGACCTCTGCCGTACGGGACGTCTGCCGTACGGAACCTCTGTCACGCGGGACCTCTGTCACACGGGACCGCTGTCACACGGGACCTCTGTCACGCCGGGCATGACATCTGTCATGATCTTCCGACGACGGCCGACACTGCCCGGCCGCGATCAGGTCCGTCACGATGGACCTATGACCATCACCACGACGACGTTCACGGGGGACGGCCGGCGCACGGGAGCCGCTCCCGTCGTCAGCTTCGCGAACGTCAGCAAGACCTTCGGCACGGTACGGGCCGTGGCCGATCTCGACCTGCACCTCTACCCGGGCGAGACCGTCGCCCTGCTCGGCCCCAACGGCGCCGGCAAGTCCTCCACCCTGGATCTGCTGCTCGGCCTGAGCCGCCCCGACGCCGGCGTCGTCGAGCTCTTCGGCATGCCGCCGCAACAGGCCGTCCAGCAGGGCAAGGTGGGCGCCATGCTGCAGAGCGGCGGCCTGATGGAGGAGGTGAAGGTCCGCGAACTGGTGCGCCTGGCCTGTGACTTGCACCCCCGGGCGTACTCCGCGGAGCAGGTCATGGAGCAGGCCGGCATCACCGAGATCGCCGACCGTCTGGTCAACAAGCTCTCCGGCGGCCAGGAGCAGCGGGTGCGGTTCGCCCTCGCGACGGCCGGGGAGAACGAGCTCATCGTGCTCGACGAGCCCACCACCGGCATGGATGTGACGGCCCGTCAGACCTTCTGGGGTGCGATGCGCCGGCAGGCGGACGCGGGCCGCGCGGTCCTCTTCGCCACCCACTACCTGGAGGAGGCCGACGCGATAGCCGACCGTGTGGTCGTGCTGCACCGCGGCCGGGTCCTCGCGGACGGTTCCGCCGCCGAGATCAAGGCGCGGGCCGGGGCCCGCCGGATCGTCTTCGACCTGGACGGCGAGATCCCGGCGGAGGCCCTGCGCGGCCTGCCGTACCTGACCTCCGTCGAGGTCTCCGGCCGCACCGTGCGCATGCAGTCGCGCGACGCCGACGCCACCGTCCACGCGCTCTACGGCCTCGGCCTCTACCCCCGCAACCTGGAGGTCGCGGGGCTGGGCCTGGAGCAGGCGTTCATCGCCATCACCGACGCCGCGGCCGCCGAGGAGTCGGCCTCCTGATGCTGATCCTCCCGGGGGACAACCCCCGGACCCCCGGCCCTCGACACTCCCCGGCTGATGTATTCGGCCGCGTTCCGCAAGGCGAACCCCGATGAAGACCCTGATCCAGCTCGAAATCGCCCGCACCCTGCGCAACAAGAAGTTCATGTTCTTCTCGGTGCTCTACCCGGCCGCGCTGTACCTGCTGATCGCGGCCGGCTCCAAGGACACCGAGAAGATCGGTGACACGGGGCTGACCTTCCCGGTCATCTACATGGTCTCCATGGCCACCTTCGGCGCCATCACCTCCGTCCTCATCGGCAACGCCGAGCGGATAGCCAAGGAGCGCGAGAAGGGCTGGGGTGCGCCAGCTGCGCCTGACCGCGCTGCCGGGCCGCGGCTATGTGACGGCGAAGGTCGCCTCGGCCGCCGTGGGTGTCGCTGCCGTCCATCCTGGTCGTCTTCGTCGTCGCCGCGGCCGCCAAGGGCGTCCGGCTCGACGCCTGGCAGTGGGGCTCCCTGGCCGCCGTGATCTGGGCCGGCAGCTGCGTCTTCCGCGGCGCTCGGCGTGGCCATCGGCTACCTGGCCACGGGCGACGCCGTGCGGCCCATCGTCATGGTCGTCTACTTCGGCCTGTCGATGCTCGGCGGTCTGTGGATGCCGACCGCCGCCTTCCCCGAGTGGCTCCAGAAGATCGCGGAGTACGTCCCCACGCACGCCTACGCCGGTCTGGGCCAGGCCATCGAGCGCGGTGACGCCCCCGGGGCGAAGGACGTCACCATCCTCGTCGTCTACCTTGTCCTCTTCGCGGGCGCCGCGGCCTGGCTGTACCGCCGGGACACCCACAAGAACTGAGGACGGAGGGCCATGGGGACGGACGACGCCGTGGACAACGCCGTGGACAACGGCTACATCATGATCGGCAGGCAGCCGGAGAACCGCCGGCAGGTCGTGGCCAAGGCGTGTTGGACGGTCCTCTGGCTCACCTATCTCTTCTACGCGGTGGCCGACCTGATGAGCGGGCGGCACTCGACGGTCGCCACGGCCCTCGGCTGGGGCGGGCTCGTCGGCTTCGTGGTGGTGTATCTGTTCCTGCTCTTCGGCCCGCGCCCGCGCGCCCACCGGGTGCCGCGCCGCCAGATCGGCCTGCTGGCCGGTCTGTACGCCCCTCGCCGTGCTGATGGTGTCGACGCTGGGCGAGGCATGGCTGACGCTGCTGGTGTACGTCTCCCATCTCCAGCGCGGTGATGCTGCCGGCCAAGTGGGCGGCCCGGGTCATCCCGGCGGTCGCCGTCACCGCCCTCGGCCTGGGCGCGCTCAGGGACGCGGCCGACTCCGGGCTGGTCCTGGTCGTCACCGCCATCCTGCTCGGCGGCGCGGCCATGACGGCCGTCGTCCAGATGGGCCGCACCATGCGCGAGCTGCGCGAGGCGCGGGCCACGGTCGCCCACCTCGCGGCGAACGAGGAGCGGTTGCGCCTCGCCCGTGACCTGCACGACCTGCTGGGGCACTCGCTCTCCCTCATCACGCTCAAGAGCGAGCTGGCCGGCCGGATGCTCCCCGACCACCCCGAGCAGGCGGCCCGTCAGGTCGCCGACATCGAGCGGGTCGGCCGGCAGGCGCTGGTCGACGTCCGGGAGGCCGTCAGCGGCTTCCGCCGGCCCACGCTCGACGGCGAACTGGCCGGTGCCCGCACCGCACTGGCCGCCGCGGGCGTCACCGCCGACCTGGGCGGTGCGGCCGGCCGCCACCCGGACCTCGGGCCGGACGCGGAGGGGGCGCTCGCCTGGGCGCTGCGCGAGGCCGTCACCAACATCGTCCGGCACAGCGGCGCGAGCCGGTGCGAGATCGCGCTGTCGGAGGCCGACGACGAGCTCTGCCTGACCGTCAGCGACGACGGCCGTGGCCCCGAGGGGCCCCACGGCAACGGCCTGACGGGCCTGACCGAACGGATGGCCCTCCGCGGACGGCCGCCTGGTGACCGG
This sequence comes from Streptomyces thioluteus, assembly GCF_039535865.1. NCBI lineage: Bacteria > Bacillati > Actinomycetota > Actinomycetes > Kitasatosporales > Streptomycetaceae > Streptomyces > Streptomyces thioluteus. The sequence goes on along the minus strand of NZ_BAAAXZ010000079.1, from coordinate 26,721 downwards.
CCGGGCGCCGGGAGGCGGCTTCCGGCTGCGGGCGTACGTGCCGCTGAGCCGCCGCACGGAATCGGTGGCGTAGCCGGTCAGGACCTACCCTGATGCGGTGACGACGACCAACATCATTCGCGTTCTCCTCGCCGAGGACCAGTCCATGGTCCGCGAGGCCCTGGCCGCGCTGCTCGGCCTCGAACCGGACATCGAGGTCGTCGCCCAGGTCGCCCGAGGGGACGAGGTGGTGGACGCGGCGCGCGCGGCCGGTGTGAACGTCGCGCTGCTCGACATCGAGATGCCCGGGCTGACGGGGCTGGACGCGGCGGGGCTGCTCGGCCGCGAACTCCCCGGCGTGAAGGTCGTCATCCTCACGACCTTCGGCCGCCCCGGCTATCTGCGCCGCGCGATGGAGGCCGGGGCCTCCGCCTTCCTGGTCAAGGACGCGCCGGCGGCCCAACTGGCGGACGCGGTGCGGAGGGTGCTCCGCGGGGAGCGGGTCATCGACCCGACGCTGGCGGCGGCGGCCCTGGCGGAAGGAGCGAGTCCGCTGACGGAGCGGGAGCGGGCGGTGCTGCGGGCGTCGGCGGACGGTTCGACGAACGCGGAGGTCGCGCGGGCGTTGTGCCTCTCGCCCGGGACGGTCCGGAACTATCTGTCCACGGTCATCCAGAAGACGGGGGCGCGGAACAGGGCGGAGGCGGTCCGCATAGCGCGGGAGAAGGGGTGGTTGTGAGTTTGCCCCTGGCCCGCCCTTTCGCCGTTTCCGCAGCAGCACGCTGCGCGCGCTGTCCTCAAACGCCGGACGGGCTATTCAGCCCGTCCGGCGTTTGAGGACGAACGCGGCGCAGCCGCGTTGCCCACGCGGAGCGCCCTAGTCCCGAACTTCGCGGGTCGTTGATTCGTATGGTGTGACCGGTCCGGGAGTGTCCCGGGCCGGTTGTATCGCGTTGGTCCGGATGTGTCGATGACTTCCCGGTCCCCGCGGCCACGGTCTCAGCGTCAGCGCCTTGAAGTTGTGGTGACGTCCGTGGTGGAAAAGCGTCTGGGCGCTCTGCCTGTCGCTGCCGAGTTTCTGCGCCGGCTGGATGTCGCCGGGGTCGTCGATGAGGTGTGTCCAGGCGGTGCGAGCGCACATCTGACGCACGGGCAGGTCATCGAGGCGCTGGTGGCCAACCGGCTGACCTCGCCCGCACCACTGGTGCGGGTCGGGGACTGGGCCCGCACCTGGGCGGTGGAGGAAGTCTTCGGCATCACGCCGGACCTCCTCAACGACGACCGCCTGGCCCGCGCGCTGGACGCGATCGCTCCGAAGCTGGAGGTCATCGCGGGCACGGTCGGGGCTCGGGCGATCACCGAGTTCGGGATCGACGTCTCGCGGCTGCACTGGGACATGACCAGCATGTCCGTCCACGGCGCCTTCCCTGCCGAGGACCAGGACGAGCGGTACCCGCTCATCGCCTGCAACGGGCATCCCAAGGACCGGCGCCTGGATTTGAAACAGGTCCAGGCCGGGCTCGCTGTGTCCGCCGACGGCGGTATCCCCGTCCACTCCCGGGTCTTCGACGGCGCCGCGGCCGAGGTCAGCCAGGTCGTCGGAGCGATGAAGGACCTGCGGGCGATGGCCGGCACCAACACCTTTCTGATGGTCGCCGACTCCAAGCTGGTGTCCTACCCCAACATCACCGCCCTGCTTCAGGCCGGGGTGGAGTTCATCGCGCCCGTCCCGGCCGCGCAGATCAAGGACGAGGTCTACGCGGCCCTGGACCCTGAGCGGGCCGAGCCCGTCGACTGGGTGCCCGGGCGGGACGAGAGGAAACCCGAGGCGGAACGGGAGACCTACCGGGTCCTGGAGGACACCCACACGCTGACCGGCCGCCGCAAGAGCGACCCGGCGCTCACGGTGCGCCGGATCCTGGTCCATTCCACCGCGGTTGCGGCCGGCCAGCGGGCGGCCCGGGCCAAACGACTGGCCAAGGCCGCCGAAGACCTCGACAAGCTCACCGCCGCAGCGGGCGGACGGCACTACAAGACCCGGGAGAAGATCGTCGCCCGGATCGGTGTCGTCACGGCCAAACGCCGCGTCACCTCCTGCCTGCGCTGGCAGATCACCGAGGACGAGCACGGCACCCCCGGTCTTGCCTGGCACTTCGACCAGGACGTGCTGGAGGCCGAGGCAGCCGTCGACGGCTGGTACGCGCTCATCACCAGCGTCCCGACCGAGAAGGCCGGCCCGGCCCGGGTACTGATCCATTACAAGGGCCAGGGCGCAGTCGAACGGCGTTACCACGACTTCAAGGGCCCCCTCGCGGTCGCACCGGTCTTCGTGCAGCACAACCGGCGCGTCGCCGCGCTGATCCAGGTGATCTGCCTGGCCCTGCTGGTCTTCTGCCTGATCGAGCGACAGGTCAGACGCGCTCTGGGCCCCGACGAGACCATGGCCGGCCTCTACCCGGACAACCGCCGCGTCCGCCCCACCGGCCGGATGATCCTCTACCACCTCGGCGAACTCACCCTGCGGATCGGCAACGTCACCGACCCGCCAACCGTCCAGATCAACCGCGGCGTCCAACTCCACCTCCTCGACCTACTCGACACCGACATCGCACAAACCCGCTGGCCACAGACCTAAATCAGCGACCCGCGAAGTACGGGCCTAGTTCAGCAACGCCCGCGCCGCCCGCGCCTGGTGGCGCACCGTCTCCGCCGTGTCCGGCTCCACCGGCGCGATGACCTCCGCGTACTCCTCCAGCTCCCGCGCCCCCCGCGCGAACTCCCCGCGCTCCACGAGCAGCTCCGCCCGCTCGTAGCGCAACCGTGCCGGATGGCTCGGCAGGAGCAGGGACAGCTCGACGGCCCAGAGCTGCACCCCGCTCCGCTCGGGCCGCGCGGCGGCCCAGGCGCGGATGTTGTTGAGGACGCGCAGCACGATCTCCAGCGGTTCCGCGGGGGAGAACGCCGCCGCCGACAGCGGCGTGCCGGTCGCGCCGGCGACCAGGAGACCGGCCTCCTCCTCGGAGATCGTCCGGCCGCCGTCGAAGGGGTCGGCGAGCGCGTGCTGCCCGTACGGTCCGCCGCAAGCCGACGACGAAGTGGCCGGGCAGGGCCACCCCGTAGGCGGGGGCCCGGCCGCCGGGCCACCTCCAGCCACACCACCGACAGCAGGATCGGCAGCCCCCGCCGGCGCCGTGCAGGACCTCGTCGAGCAGCGATGGACTCCAGCCGCCGGTAGTCGGCGGGCGCGCGAGCCGGGAAGCCGTACCGCACGCCCGAGCAGGTCGGCCAGTGCTCGGCCCACAGCCGCGGTCGCCGCGTGCCGGCCGGAGCGCGGGCAGCTGCCCGGGCGAGGTCGTCGAGTCTCGATCTGCACGGCGTCGAAGCCCCGCCTCGTCCAGCCCCGGGATCCGCCTCGGCGGCGATCAGCAGGCACAGCAGCGCCAGGTCGGGCCGTTCCTCGCGGGCCCTCCTCGGCGAACCGGCGCGCGGCCGTGGTGTCGGTCATGCCTGCTATGGTGTGCGGACGGGCGCTCAACGTCCTGGCTCGCGACGGTAGTTGATAGGCGTGGTGCGTGGTGAGCCGAGCTGTTCGTAGAGCGCAGGTCCGCGCCCGTGTTTGTCCCGCTCGACCTGGAGGTACGCGGCCGAGGCGCCCCTCGTCCAGGGGCCTGCCGGGGCCAGCCGGGCCAGTCAGCAGCGTCGCCAGCGCCTGCCGGCGGTGCTGCGGCCGACCTCCAGCGCGGCGAAGCCGGCGCCACACGGCCGTCGATCACGCACCGGGCTATGGCCGTGGCCCCGGGCACGCGCGCGCGAACCACACCGACGGCCCGCCCGTCAGGACGGCCCGCGCCGCGGTCGCGTCTCCGCGGTCCGCCCGTACGCGTCGAGCCAGGCGTCGGTCGGGCTCCCGGCTCAGCCGCACCGCGGTCCCGTGTCGGCGTCCGTGTCGGCGATCGGGCCAGCGCGGCCGTCCGCATCAGGGCGGCCCGGCTCCTCGGTCAGCCCGCGGGTCGGCCAGCTCGTCGTCCAGGCCGCCGGTCCGCCGTCGGGTCGCCGGTGGTGACCTGGACCCGCGCGCGGGCGAGCCGCCGCGCTCAGCGCGTACCAGGCGGTGACACCGTCCAGCGCGGCGGCAGCGGCAGCCCCGGAATCAGCCCAGCGGCAGGACCGAGTTGGCGCGGGCGGTGAAGCCGCGCCGGCGGCCGGAGCGTCCAGCCGCCCAGCCTGCCGGTCTCCGGAGCGGGCCAGCCGCGGGAGGCCGTCTCCTGGAGCTCGCGCACGCCGGCGGCGGGCCCGCGGCGCCGGGCGGGGGTCATCGGCACGACCTTGCCGCGACTCCACCGCGTCCTCCGCGGATCCGTACGGGTCTCCCCGTTGCGGCGTGTGACGCACAGCACGCCGTCCGCCCAGGAGTCGAGGATCCCGACCGTGTCGGTGAACCGTTCGGGGGACCGCGTACGGTCGTTGAGGGCGCGAATTGACACCCTCTTCCCCACATCACCGAGTTAATCCGGATCTCCAGCGCCGCCCGCCCGTGGTGAATTCCACAGCTCTCCCTGCCCCTCCTGTTCGTCAAGTGCTCCGGAACGGAGATACTAGGTGTGGCATCGACGACGCCGCGCTCACCCGCGCAAGATGACCCCTACCGAGGAGGAACGACAGCGTGACCTACGTCATCGCGCAGCCTTGTGTCGACTTGAAGGACAAGCGTGCATCGAGGAGTGCCCCGTCGACTGCATCTACGAGGGCTCCCGGTCCTTGTACATCCACCCGGACGAATGCGTCGACTGCGGGTGCCTGTGGAGCCGGTCTGCCCGGTCGAGGCGATCTTCTACGAGGACGACACCCCGGACGAGTGGAAGGACTACTACAAGGCGAAACGTCGAGTTCTTCGACGAGTCGGCTCGCCCGGTGGCGCTTCCAAGCTCGGGCTGATCGAGCGCGACCACCCCCTTCATCGCCGAGCTGGCCCTCCGCAGAACCAGGACCACCAGTGAGGCTGCCGCTAGGCACCGCACCCGGCCCCGTACAGCCCTCGCCGCCGTACGGGGGCCGCGGCATTCCCGCCCCCGCGTCCCCTACCGGACCCCCCCCGTGCAAGAGAGCGAGCCGTCCAGCGTGAGCGCAGTCTCCTCCCGTCTCCCCGTCTTTCCCTGGGACCGCCTGGAGCCCTACAAGGCCACCGCAGCCGCCCACCCGGACGGCATCGTCGACCTCTCCGTCGGCACCCCGGTGGATCCCGTGCCCGCGCTCGTCCGGCGTGCCCTGGCCGACGCCGCCGACAGCCCCGGCTACCCCACGGTGTGGGGCACGCCCGCGCTGCGCGACGCCCTCACCGGCTGGGTGGAGCGCCGGCTGGGCGCCAAGGGCGTCGAGCACACCAACGTGCTGCCCGTCGTCGGCTCCAAGGAGCTGGTGGCCTGGCTGCCCACCCAGCTCGGGCTGGGCCCCGGCGACAAGGTCGCCTACCCGCGCCTCGCCTACCCGACCTACGAGGTCGGCGCCCGCCTCGCCGGCACCGAGCCCGTCGTCTACGACGAGCCGACCGACCTCGACCCCACGGGCCTCAAGCTGCTCTGGCTCAACTCCCCGTCGAACCCGACCGGTCGCGTCCTGTCCGCCGAGGAGCTGCGGCGCACCGTCGCCTGGGCGCGCGAGCACGGCGTCCTCGTCTTCAGCGACGAGTGCTACCTGGAACTGGGCTGGGAGACCGAGCCCGTCTCGGTGCTCCACCCGGACGTCTGCGGCGGCTCGTTCGAGGGGATCGTCGCCGTCCACTCGCTGTCCAAGCGCTCCAACCTGGCGGGCTACCGCGCTGCGTTCCTCGCCGGTGACGCCGCCCGTCCTGGGCGAGCTGCTCCAGATCCGCAAGCACGGCGGCATGATGGTCGCCGCCCCGGTGCAGGCGGCCACCGTGGCCGCCCTCGGCGACACCGCGCACGTCACCGAGCAGCGCGCGCCCGCTACGCCCACCGCCGGGCCGCGCTGCGGGCGGCCTTCGAGGGCGCCGGCTTCCGCATCGAGCACAGCGAGGCGTCGCTGTACCTGTGGGCCACGCGGGACGAGCCGTGCTGGGACACCGTCGGCGCGCTGGCCGAGCTCGGCATCCTCGTCGCGCCGGGGCGACTTCTACGGCGCCGCGGGCGACCGCTTCGTGCGGATCGCCTTCACCGCCACCGACGAGCGGGTGGAGGCGGCGGTCCGGCGCCTGGCCCGCTAGGCGTACGCGAGGGCCCGGGAGGATCTCCTCCCGGGCCCTCGCACGCCGGGCTGCTGCGGTGGACCGCCGGTTCAGCCGCCGAGGTTCGGCAGCGCCTTGGTGACGTTGCCGGCCGGCAGGCTGTCGGTGGGCAGGCCCTTGCCGCCGCTCTTGGCCACACCCTGCGCGGCGCCGCCGACCGTGTGGCCCGCCTGGCCCGCGAGCTGGCCCGTGGTGTGCTGGGTGGTCTGCACGGCGCTCTTGGTGGCCTTGCCCGTGGCGTGCAGCGCCTGGCCGGTGGCGTCCACGGCCTTGTGCCCGGTGTCCATCGTCATCGCGCCGGCCTGGTGGGAGACCGCGTCGACCTTGTTGCCCAGCTGCGCGCCGTCCGCCATGCTCACCGCGCCGAGGGCGTCGGGGGCCTTGAGGGCGTCCGCGTTGGCCGCACCGGCGGCGCCGACCGCGGAGGCGGCGCCCGCCGCGACGAGGAGGGCGGCCTGGGCGATCCGGCGCGTGAGGGGGAGGGACATGTTGCTCCTTCGACGGAGGTGAAGTCGGTTGCTGTCCGGCGTGCGGACGCTGTGACTACCGCCCGAGCCCGAGGAAGGTTGCGGTGCCCCAATGTAAAGAGTTGGCAATGCGTCGCATGATCCGATCTATGAACAATCGGGTGAACCGGACCGGCGGTTGAGGCGCCGGAAAAGCCGACAACCCTTTGTTCATCAGGGATGCCGTGATGGTTCGGGGGATCGGGGTGCGGTGCCGTCCCAGGGGCCACACGCGGCAACCTCCGGTTCCGGCGGATGCCCCGGGAGGGGGTGCCGTCGTACTACTGAGCGGTCGTGATCCGCACCGCGACCGGGCCCTCGTCGGTCTGGCCCGCACCCCGCCGCCAGCCGTCCCGCGAGTTCTCCGCGGTCCACACCCGGCCGTCGAAGGAGACGCGCTCGACGCGCAGTTCGGCGGCGTGCGCCACGGCCCAGGAGGCCAGCTCCCAGCCGCGCCGCCGCGGCCCGTTGTCCGTCGCCGTGGTGGGCACCGGACGGGGCGGGACGGAGACGGTGCGGGGCGACGCGTCGCCCTTCTTCCCGCTCTTCCCGCCGCCGGACACCCCGGTGGCCGGCAGGACGGACGGGCCGAAGTCCCGCCGCAGCCCGGCCCGTACGGCCGCCGGATCCCCGGGCTTGCCGTCGCTCGGGCTGGTCGAACAGCTGAACGCGGCAGGCGCCCGCCCGCTCAGCGCCGCCGCGAGCAACGACGCTCCCGGCTCGTGCTTCGCGTACGCCTGCGGGAAGCCGCTGCGCTGCACCCGCTGGGCCGCGACCGTCAACGGAAGCCGCGAATATCCCGGCACCCGGACGAGGTGGTCGTAGAACGCGCCCGCCGCGTACACCGGATCGGTGATCTGCCGGGCGGTGCCCCAGCCCTGGGTCGGCCGCTGCTGGAAGAGGCCCAGCGAATCGCGGTCGCCGTGGTGGATGTTGCGCAGCCCCGACTCCTGCATCGCGGTCGCCAGGGCGATGGTCACCGCCCGCTCGGGCAGCCCGCGCGAGGTGCCCACGGCGGTGATCGTCGAGGCGTTCCCCGCCTGTTCGGGATCGAGCGAGTACGACTCCCCGTCCGCGCTCGCCGTACAGCGCGGGGCTCCCGGACCACCCGTGACGAAGTACGCGACCAGGTAGCCGATCAGCGCCAGCAGCACGGCACAGGCGGCCCCGATGCGCAGCAGCCGCCCGCGGCGGACAGGGAAGATCGGGGACATGCGCCCACGTTACTTGACGGAGCGGACGGACTGCCGTTCCCCGACCGGGCGCCGGTTCGGGGCGTTCGCACGGACGGGGCCGGTGTCGGAGGCAGGGGTTAAAGTCGCCTGTATGGAGCATGCCGCACTCGACCTGTCCCTCGACGCCGCCGCCCTGACCGCGCAACTCGTCGACTTCCCCTCGGTCAGCGGTAGCGAGGGCCCGCTCGCCGACGCGATCGAGCGGGCGCTCCGCGCGCTGCCGCACCTGACGGTGGACCGGCACGGCAACAACGTCGTCGCCCGCACGAACCTCGGCCGCGCCGAGCGCGTCGTCCTCGCCGGTCACATCGACACCGTGCCCATCGCCGACAACGTGCCGTCCCGGCTGGACGACAAGGGCGTGCTGTGGGGCTGCGGCACCAGTGACATGAAGTCCGGCGTCGCCGTGCAGCTGCGCATCGCCGCGACCGTGCCGGCCCCCAACCGCGACCTGACCTTCGTCTTCTACGACAACGAGGAGGTCGCCGCCCACCTCAACGGCCTCGGGCACGTCGCCGAGGCCCATCCCGACTGGCTGGCGGGCGACTTCGCGGTCCTGCTGGAGCCCTCCGACGGCGAGGTCGAGGGCGGCTGCCAGGGCACCCTGCGGGTGATCCTGAGGACCGAGGGCGAGCGCGCGCACTCCGCGCGGAGCTGGATGGGGTCCAACGCGATCCACGCCGCCGCGCCGATCCTGGCCCGGCTGGCCGCCTACGAGCCCCGACGGCCCGTCATCGACGGCCTGGAGTACCGCGAGGGGCTCAACGCCGTGCGGATCTCCGGCGGGGTGGCGGGCAACGTCATTCCGGACGAGTGCGCCGTGACGGTGAACTTCCGCTACGCGCCGGACCGTACGCAGGAGGAGGCGCTCGCGCACGTCCGCGAGGTCTTCGAGGGCTGCGGCGTCGCCGAGGTGATCGTGGACGACCACTCGCCCGGCGCGCTGCCCGGGCTCTCGCACCCGGCCGCGGCGGCCTTCATGGCGGCCGTCGGCGGCACGGCGCGGCCCAAGTTCGGCTGGACGGACGTCTCCCGCTTCAGCGCCCTCGGGGTGCCCGCGGTCAACTACGGCCCCGGCGACCCCCTGTACGCCCAACAAGCCGCGACGAGCACGTGGCCGTCGAGCAGGTCCTGCACTGCGAGGAACGGCTGCGCAGCTGGCTCACGGCGTGATCGCGTTCCTCGCAGCGTGATCGCGCGGAGCGTGGGCAGCCTACGCTGAACTGCACCAACGGCAGCGGAGGGAGCACGGAATGGTCAATTCCGAAGGAGCGCGCAGGCGGGAGCAGCGCCGGGGACCGGTGCTGCGGCGGCACGGCCAGATGCAGCAGGGGACCACGGACCAGCACCTGCTGGACACCCGGGGCACGGCGGACTGGGTGCACGAGGACCCGTTCCGGGTGATGCGCATCCAGTCCGAGTTCGTCGAGGGCTTCGGCGCGCTGGCCCGAACTCCCGCCCGCGATCAGCGTGTTCGGCTCCGCGCGCACCAGCGGGACAGCCCCGAGTACGAGGCCGCCGTGGCCATCGGGCGCGGCCTGGTCGAGGCGGGCTTCGCGGTCATCACCGGTGGCGGGCCCGGGGCGATGGAGGCCGCCAACAAAGGGGGGCCATGGAGGCCGGGGGCGTCTCCGTCGGCCTCGGCATCGAGCTGCCCTTCGAGCAGGGCATCAACCCCTATGTGAACCTCGGGGTGGACTTCCGCTACTTCTTCGTCCGCAAGACGATGTTCGTGAAGTACGCGAGCGGCTTCGTGGTGCTGCCGGGCGGACTGGGCACGCTGGACGAGCTGTTCGAGGCGCTCACCCTGGTGCAGACCAAGAAGGTGACGCGGTTCCCCATCGTGCTGTTCGTGCTCCGCGTACTGGAGCGGGCTGGTGGGCTGGATCGAGGAGACGCTGGTCGCCCAGGGGAAGGTCAGCGCCCATGACCTCCAGCTCTTCCACCTCACCGACGACGTGGAAGAGGCGATCGGGCTGGTCACCAAGGAGGCCGGGGCTGACGGCCGCGGGCCCGGAGGGGCCGGGGCGCGGCCCGGCCCACGGGCCTGCGCCGTGTGCTGGTTCCGCGGGTCAGGCCAGGCCCCTCCGGGCCACCGCGGGCGGGCGGTGGCCGGGCGATGGAGGCCACCATGTCCAGGCACCTGCCTCGTCTCCGCGACCTCGTGCACCCGGTAGACCTGGGCGCCCAGCCAGGCCGAGACCGCCGTGGTCGCCAGGGTGCCGACGACCCCGCTCCTTGACCGCGGCCGGTCCCAGCGTCTCGCCCACGAAGTCCTTGTTCGACAGCGAGACCAGGACGGGGCCAGCCCGTGGCGGTCATTTCGTCCAGCCGCCGGGTCGCCTCCAGCGAGTGCCGGGTGTTCTTCCCGAAGTCGTGACCCGGGTCGATCATGATGCCGTCGCGGCGCACCCCCAGGGCCACGGCCCGTTCGGCCAGGCCCAGGGTCCACCCGCAGGACGTCGGCCATCACGTCCCTCGTGACTCCGTCCCGGTGCGGACGGGGTCCGCGGGCTCCACGCCGCCCGCGTGGGTGCAGACCAGACCGGCCCCGTAGCGGGCGGCGACCTCGGCCAGCCGGGGGTCCCACGCCGGCCCCACGCGTCGTTGAGCACGTCCGCGCCCGGCCTCGCAGACCGCCTCGCCGACCTCGTGCCGCCAGGTGTCCACGCTGATCACCACGTCCGGGTGGCGGCGGCGCACCTCCGCGACGAACCCCGACGGTCCGCCGCGCCTCCTCCGCCGCCGTCACCTCCTCGCCGGGGCCGGCCTTCACCCCGCCGATGTCGATGATCGCGGCGCCCTCCGCGACGGCCTGTTCGACCCGGGCCAGTGCCGGTTCGTCCTGGAAGGTGGCGCCCTGGTCGTAGAAGGAATCCGGCGTCCGGTTGACGATCGCCATGATCACCGGTTCGTGAGCGTCGAACTCGCGTCGTTCCCCAGCCGCAGCATTTCCCGCACTCCTTCTCCGTGGTCAGCAGTGACCTTAACTGTCAGTGCGGCATGGCACGATCGGGGTGGACGGATCGGATGTCGGAGAACTGTTGGGGAGCGCCGTGTTCTGGTTCTTGCTCATCGCGCTGATCGTGGTGGTGGCCGCGGTCACGCTCGCGGTGCTGGGCGGCAGGGGCGGCGTGCTGCCCGAGGCAGAACCCGACCGGATCGCCTGGCCACTGCCCGACGGGCGCCCGCTGGCCCGCGCCGACGTCGACGCCCTGCGCCTCCCGGTCGCGCCACGCGGCTACCGGATGGCGGAGACGGACGACGTGCTGGACCGGCTGGCGGCGGAGCTCGCGGAGCGCGACGCGCGGATCGCGGAGGCTGGAGGCGGCACTGGCGGGCGCGCGGGCGGCGGCCGGTGCCCGGCACGACGGGGCCGCTCCGGACGGAGCGAAGGGGGAGGAATCGTGAGCAAGGGTGTGATCCTCGGGCCGGACGGGCTGGCGCGCTGCCCTGGGGGGCTGGAGGCGGAGTCCATGGCGGACTACCGCGCGTACCACGACACGGAGTGGGGCGTCCCCGTGCGCGGGGACGACGCCCTCTTCGAGCGGATATGCCTGGAGGCGTTCCAGTCCGGGCTGTCCTGGCTGACGGTCCTGCGCCGCCGCGAGGGGTTCCGGGCCGCCTTCGCCGGCTTCTCCATCGCCGAGGTGGCGGCCTTCACACCGGCGGACGAGGAGCGGCTGCTGGCCGACCCGGGGATCATCCGCAACCGGGCGAAGATCGCGGCGGCGCTCTCCAACGCGAGGGTCGCTGCCGCTTGGGCGCCGGGGGAGCTGACGTCTCTCGTCTGGTCGTTCGCCCCCGAGGCGGGGCGTGCTCCGCGCACGGCGGGCGGAGGTCCCGGCGACGACGCGGAGTCGACGGCGCTGGCGAAGGAGCTGAAGAAGAGGGGGTTCCGGTTCGTGGGGCCGACGACGGCATATGCGTTGATGCAGGCGTGCGGGCTGGTGAACGACCACTTGGCGGAGTGCCATGTGCGGGGCGGTCGCCCGTAGGGGGTGCCCCGGTCCCGCCCCCTGGCCCCTTCGGGCACAGCGGGGCGGGGAGAGGGCTCAGCGGCCGGCGAACGTCGGGCGCTCCTTGTTCAGGAACGCCCCGCACCGCCACTCCGTGATCCTCCGACGCGCCCGCCACCGCCTGGAGCTCCTCCTCCGCCCCCAGCGTCTCGCGCAACGACCGCTCCGCCCCGAACGCCAGCGCCTTCTTCATCGCCGCGTAGGCCACCGTCGGCCCCGAGGCCAGCCGTCGGGCGACGGCCTCGGCCGTCGCGGCCAGCTCCTCCGCCGGGACGACCTTGTTCGCCATGCCCAGCTCCAGCGCCTCCTCCGCGGAGACGTTGCGCGGGAAGAGCAGGAGGTCCGAGGCCCGGCCGTGGCCGACGAGGCGGGGGAGCGTCCAGGAGACGCCCGAGTCGCCGGTGAGCGCCACCCCCGCGAACGCCGTGTTGAAGGCCGCCGTATCGGCGACGACCCGGTAGTCCGCCGCGAAGGCGAAGCCCGCCCCCGCCCCCGCCGCGGCCCCGTTCACCGCGGCGACCACCGGCTTGGGCATCTCCGCGATGGTGAGGGTGATGGGGGGAGTAGTGGTCCCGGACCGTGTCCCAGGTCCGGTTCGTGCCGCGCTCGCGGTCCGCGGTCAGGGAGGCGGTGTGCTCCTTGAGGTCCTGGCCCACGCAGAAGGCCCGTCCCGTGCCGGTGAGCAGGACGGCGCGCACGGCCCGGTCCTCCGCCGCCCGGCGCAGCGCGTCGAGGAGGGCGACCTTGGTGACGGTGTCCATCGCGTTCATGGCGTCGGGCCGGTTCAGCGTGATCGTCGCGAGCCCGTCGCTCACCTCGTACAGCACGGTGTCGGCCATGGTGCGTCCTCCCTCGGTCGGCTGCGGTCCGCGGCCAGCTTGCCGTAGTTCTCCGGCGCGCGGCATGTGAGCTGCGTCAAAGAATCGGGCGTCCGTACGGGTAAGGAGTTGGTGCACAACTGCGGAGCAATCCCCGAATTGGGTGGTTTTGCCGGAGCGTGTTGCCGAAGGGATGCCGACCGATGTTGGTCATTGGGTCGCGCGATGCGGGATAATGGCCTGGAAGCAATGTGTTCGATGCCGGTGACACGTGCCCTTCGAAAGGGGTTGTCGGCTGACGATGAGCTGGTTTCAGGAAGGGGAACGAGCATGGCGGCCATGAAGCCGCGGACGGGCGACGGCCCGCTCGAGGTGACCAAGGAGGGGCGGGGCATCGTCATGCGGGTTCCGCTCGAGGGCGGCGGTCGTCTCGTCGTCGAGCTGACCCCGGACGAGGCGGCGGCTCTTGCCGACGCCCTGAAGAACGTCGTCGTCTGACGCACGGACTCGGTCCTTCGGTCCTTCGCTGACTTTGCTTGCCCCGGCAGCCGTTCCCGGCTGTCGGGGCAAGGTCTTTTCCGAATCCTCCCGCCCCGGGGAGCGGCCGCTCCCCGCCGGGTCAGCCGCCGCGCCGGGCCGCGCACAGCAGCCCGTCGCCCACCGGCAGCAGGGACGGCACCAGCACGGTGGACTCCCGTACGGCCCGCAGCAGTTCGCGCAGGCGCAGCACCTCGGCGGGCTGGGCGGCGGAGTCCACGGTGCGGCCGTCCGCGAAGACGCCCTCGAAGCAGACCAGACCGCCGGGGCGCAGCAGGCGCAACGATTCCGCTAGGTAGTCGAGGTACTCCAGCCGGTCCCCGTCGCAGAACACCAGGTCGTACCCGCCGTCCGCGAGGCGCGGCAGGACATCCAACGCGCGGCCGGGGATGAAGCGGGCGCGGTTGCCGGCGAAGCCCGCGGCGCGGAACGCCTGCCGCGCGAACTGCTGGCACTCGGGGTCGAGGTCGACCGTCGTCAGCACACCGTCGGGGCGCATGCCGTACAGGAGGTGCAGGCCGGACACCCCGGTGCCGGTGCCGATCTCGGCGACGGCCTTGGCGTCCACCGCCGCGGCGAGCAGGCGCAGCGCGGAGCCGGTGCCGGAGGACACCGAGCGCAGCCCCGCCTCCTCGGCCCGGTCGTGCGCCCAGAGCAGTGCCGGGTCGTCGATGTGCTCGACGCCGTACGCATCGGCGAACGCCCAGCTCGTCTGCCGGTTGCCGGTAATGGCCCTCTCCTGTCCCCATGTGTCGACGCAACGGTGACTGTATCCGCTGCTGTCGGGAACCCGCAGATGGGACCGTGCGTTGATGCGGTGAGGAGACGGCGTGAGGGGGGCTGTGGGGGTCCGGTCGGAGCCCCTGGTCGGTCCGGGAGCGGATCAAACCCAAAAGCAGGTCAAAATTCCTTATCCGGAGCTAACGGGCGAGGTGGATATGGTAGGGGCTCCACTGGACACCACCAGAGCCGACAGGGGAGGTGCGGCTACGTGCAGCGGCCCTCGCGGAGTGCTCAGTCGCTTCCGACGGACCGCCGTCGAGCCGAAATCCGTGACCGACACCGCTGACCGTTCCGTCACCCGGATCCCCGCAACCGCGACGTTCGCCAGCGACGCGGACTCGCAGGCGTGGACCCCTCCCACCTGGGAGGAGATCGTCAGCACGCACAGCGCACGGGTCTACCGTCTCGCCTACCGCCTCACGGGCAACCAGCACGACGCCGAGGACCTCACCCAGGAGGTCTTCGTCCGGGTCTTCCGCTCGCTGTCCACGTACACCCCGGGGACGTTCGAGGGGTGGCTGCACCGCATCACCACCAACCTGTTCCTCGACATGGTCCGCCGCCGCCAGCGCATCCGCTTCGACGCGCTGGGCGACGACGCCGCCGAGCGGCTCCCCAGCCGCGAGCCCTCTCCCCAGCAGCACTTCAACGACACGCACTTCGACGCGGACGTCCAGCAGGCGCTGGACACCCTCGCCCCGGAGTTCCGCGCCGCGGTCGTGCTCTGCGACATCGAGGGGCTCTCCTACGAGGAGATCGCGGCGACGCTCGGCGTGAAGCTGGGCACCGTCCGCAGCCGCATCCACCGCGGCCGTTCCCACCTGCCGCAAGGCGCTCCGCCACCGGTCCCCCGCCGCCCGTGCCGAGCAGCGCGCCGTGGTGGGAGTCGCCTCCGGCGCCCGGCTGAGCGGGGAGGTCGGGATCGCGTGACCGGTTCAGGCGGTCAGTCCCCCGCCGAGCAGCATCTCGGCGACCGCCTCGCGGCCCTGGTCGACGGGGAGTTGGGACACGAATCGCGGGAGCGGGTCCTCGCCCACCTCGCCACCTGTGGAAAGTGCAAAGCGGAAGCCGACGCCCAGCGCCGGCTCAAAAGCGTGTTCGCCGAGGCCGCGCCCCCCGCCGCTCTCCGAGGCGCTGCTGGCCCGGCTCCAGGCCCTGCCGGCCATGGGGATCGACGGCCCGGCCGGGCCGGGATCGCCCGCCGCGGACGCCGACGGCGATGCGGACCGGCCGCGTCGCCGGAGCGCCTTCGGGCCGCGGGGCGACACCTTCGCGCTGGTGCCCCTGGCGGGCCTGACGCCCCATGAGCAGGGCTTCCGGGTCCATGAGGTGGGGCGTGCCTCGCGCGGGCGGCGGTTCGGGATCGCGGCGGCCGGTGCCGTCACGATCGCGGCCTTCGCTCTGGTCGGCGCCGCCCAGCCGCTGGGGGCGGTCGAGGACGCGCCCCGCGCCCGGGCCGGGGATCCCCGAGGCGGCGCCCCCGCGCTCGCCCTCGGATCCTCCTCGGGCGGCGCGGCGCGCGACGCCGTCGTCCACCGGGCCTCGCTGGTCGTCCCGGCCGCGCTGCCGGCCGCCGTCCCGTTCCGGATGCCCCAGCAGGCTCCCCTCTCCCGGTGATCTCCCGCTGACGCGGGCTGCCCTGCTCACCTGCGGCCGGACCTGGTTGAATCGGCCGATGGGCCGGGCATCCGGGACGGTGTCGCGGCCCCCGACGAATCGTGGGGGAGACCGGGATGGGCGAGGGCAGGGAGCACTGGTGGAGCCGTGCGCGTCGCGACGGTGACGGGGCCGGGGACCCGTCGGCGCCGGCGCCGCTGCACGAACCCGATCCGTACGGCACGCCGCCGTACGGCCGCCCGGGCCCCTGGGCCCCGGCACCGCCGGTCCAGCCCCCGACAGGCGCCTCGCCCGCGCTCGAGTCGATACCGGACGCGGCGCCTCAACTTCCGCTTCTGCATCCGCCGATGCCCGGTACGGGCGGTGCGTCGCCCGTCGCCGCCCCCGGTCCGGCCGACGGCTCGACGATGCCCGCGCCTGCGCACCTCGGCGCGCAGCCGTATCCCTCGGCGGACGGGCCCCGGCCGGCCGGCCCCGGCTTCCCGCAGCCTTACGCGGCGGCGGCCGGGCATCAGGGGCCTCAGGCGCCGCAGCCCGGCGCCCCGATGCCGCCCGGTGCTCCGGGCGCCGCCGGTGCACAGCCGATGCCGGGCGGCCACGTAGCCGCCGGCGCGCAGCCGATGCCGGGCGGCCACGCGGCCACCGGTGCGCAGCCGTACCCCACCCCCGCCCGGCCCCCCGTCCTCGGCGTCACCTCCCCGTACGCCGCGCCGGCCGCCCCGCAGGGCCCCTGGCAGTACGACCCCTGGGCCGTGGAGCGGCGGCCGGAGCCCGCGGCGCCCGCGGCGGGCAAGGCCGTGGCGCGGCGCAAGGTCGTCGTCGGGGCGCTCGTCGTGGCGCTGGTCGCCGGGGGCGTGGGCGGCGGGATCGGGGCCTGGCTGGAGCGGGACGGCGGCGGGCGGCGCGTGACGCTGCCGCAGGCGCCCGTCGACAAGGGCGACCGGGACCCGGGCAGCGTCGCCGGGATCGCCGCCCGCGCGCTGCCCGGAGTGGTGACCCTGCACGTGCGCGGCAGCTCCGCCCGTGGCACCGGCACCGGCTTCGTCCTGGACGGGCGGGGACACATCCTCACCAACAACCACGTCGTCGAGCCCGCCGGCGAGCGCGGCGAGATCGTGGTCACCTTCAACGGCGGCCAGACCGCCAAGGCCACCGTCGTCGGCCGCGACAGCGGCTACGACCTGGCCGTCGTGAAGGTCTCGGGCGTCTCCGGGCTCACCCCGCTCGCCCTGGGCAACTCCGACTCCGTGCACGTCGGCGACTCCGTGGTGGCCATCGGCGCCCCCCTTCGACCTCGCGGGCACGGTCACCACGGGGATCATCAGCGCCAAGGAGCGCCCCGATCACCGCGGGCGGCCGGAAGCAGGACGGCAGCGACGTCAGCTACGTCGACGCGCTCCAGACGGACGCCCCGATCAATCCGGGCAATTCGGGCGGACCGCTGGTGGACACCCGGGCCCGGGTCATCGGGATCAACAGCGCCATCCGCTCGGCCGGCGGCTCGGAGGCGGGCGGCGGCCAGGGCGGGAGCATAGGGCTGGGCTTCGCCATCCCGATCAACCAGGCCAAGCGCGTCGCCGAGGAGCTGATCAACACGGGGAAGGCCACCCACCCGGTGATCGGCGTCTCGCTCGACATGGGGTATCAGGGGGACGGCGCCCGGGTGAACCCCAAGGGGGGCGGGGGCACCCCCGTGACCCGGGGCGGCCCGGCGGACAAGGCGGGCATCGCACCGGGCGACGTCATCAAGAAGGTCGACTCCTCGCCCGTCCACAGCGGCCAGGAGCTCATCGTCAAGATCCGCAGTCACCGGCCCGGGGACCGGCTCACCCTCACCGTGGAGCGCGACGGCAAGGAACGGACCGTGCCGCTGACCCTGGGGTCGGCGAGCTCGGGCTGACCCTTGGCCCGATGTTGGCCCGGGCGTCTCCCCCGCATACGTCCGGGCCAGGTACCGTGATAGGCGGCCAGAAACCGTCGGCCGCCCCCGCATCAAGGAGCTTCAGGTGCTCGACATAGGACTTCCCGAGCTGATCGCGCTCGTCGTCCTCGCTCTGCTCATCTTCGGGCCGGACAAGCTGCCGAAGATGATCCAGGACGTGTCGCGCACCCTGCGCAAGATCCGGCAGTTCTCGGAGAGCGCCAAGGAGGACATCCGCTCCGAGCTGGGGCCGGAGTTCAAGGACTTCGAGTTCGAGGACCTCAACCCCAAGACCTTCGTCCGCAAGCACGTCCTGGACAAGGACGAGCTGGGCCTGAAGGAGATCCGCAACGGCTTCGACCTCAGGTCCGAGATGTCCGAGGTCACCGACGCCGTCAACGGCCGCGACCCGGAGCCCGCCCCGCACTCCGCCGGCGGTCCCGACCTGCTCAAGAAGAAGGAGCCGCTCCGGCCGGGCGAGCGGCCCCCGTTCGACTCCGACGCCACCTGAGCCTCGCCTGCCGGGCCCCATTGACGGGGGTGGCTATCCTCCCCTTGTCCGGGGTTGACGGTGCCCGCCGCACGGGCCGGCCGGGCACGACGGGGCAACGAGGAGGCGCCGCGCAGATGGAGACCACGAGTCGGGCAGGGGCGGGAGCACCCGCCGGGAGGACGCCGGCGCGGGGGGGAAGCGCCCCGCCGGGCGCGTCCGGCGTCCGGCGCCCGGTCGACGGCTATCTGCAGGCGTCGTTCCCCTGGTACGGCCTGGACGACGCGTTCACCGGACGCCGCTGGCTGATGCAGGTGGGCGCGGCGGCCGACGGCACCGTGGAGCACGGCTCGACGGGCCACGGCACGGAGCCCAACCTCCGCTCGGGCCGTCCCGACCGGACGGCACCCCCCTCCGACGCCCAGCGCTTCTCGGTGGTGGTGACCGTCGCCAGCCGCCCCGTGCGGCGCAGCGCGGACGGCACGGGCGTGCTGGAGGCCACCTCCGTCTCCTCGGCGGCCTGGCTCGCCGGCGCGGGCCTGCTCTCGTACACCTGGCCCGACCGCATGGAGCGGGCCCTGCGGCAGCACTGGCTCGACCAGCAGACCGCCCTCGCCTGGGAGCTGGCGGACCACCTGGACGAGGACCCCTGGTCCACGCTCTCGCTGCCGGTGGACGGGGTCTCGACCGACTTCCGCTACCGCGAGTCCGAGTACGGCTGGGTCCTCGCCGGCTCCGCGGAGGGCGGGGGAGTGCACATCGGGGCGTACGGGCGCGGGATGAGCGCCTACGGGATGGGTTTCTCGGCGATCGGCGACATCGCCGCGTACTCGGGCTGACGCCGCGTACTCGGGCTGACCGGAGCCGGGTCCACGGGCCGCGGGGAACGGTCCGGCCCCGGGCTCCCCGGGACCGGACCGGCCGCCGTCAGAACTTGTTGCGCGGCGTGATGCCGAGCGACATCCCCGACAGCCCGCGCTGCCGCCCGCCCAGCTTGCCGGCGATGGCGCGCAGCGCGCTGCCCGCGGGGGACTCGGGGGTCGGTGAGCACGACGGGCCTGCCCTCGTCGCCGCCCTCGCGCAGCCGGACGTCGATGGGGATCGAGCCCAGGACGGGGACGGTGGCGCCGGTGGTCCGCGTCAGGCCGTCGGCGACGATCTGGCCGCCGCCGGTGCCGAAGACGTCGACCATCTCGCCGCAGTGCGGGCAGGGCAGCCCGGACATGTTCTCCACGACGCCGACGATCTTCTGGTGGGTCTGCACGGCGATCGAGCCGGCCCGCTCGGCGACCTCGGCGGCGGCCTGCTGAGGCGTCGTCACCACGAGGATCTCGGCGTTGGGCACCAACTGGGCGACGGAGATGGCGATGTCGCCGGTGCCCGGCGGCAGGTCGAGGAGCAGGACGTCGAGGTCGCCCCAGTAGACGTCGGCGAGGAACTGCTGGAGCGCGCGGTGCAGCATCGGGCCGCGCCAGACGACCGGGGTGTTGCCCGGGGTGAACATGCCGATGGAGATGACCTTCACGCCGTTGGCCGACGGCGGCATGATCATGTTCTCCACCTGGGTGGGACGGCCTTCGGCGCCCAGCATGCGCGGGACGGAGTGGCCGTAGATGTCCGCGTCGACGACGCCGACCTTGAGCCCGTCGGCCGCCATCGCCGCGGCCAGGTTGACCGTCACCGAGGACTTGCCGACGCCGCCCTTGCCGGAGGCCACCGCGTAGACCCGGGTCAGCGAGCCGGGCTTGGCGAAGGGCACCTCGCGCTCGGCCGTCCCGCCGCGCAGGGCGGTGGCCAGCTCGCGCCGCTGCTCGTCGCTCATCACGTCGAGCTCGACCGTCACGCCGGTCACGCCCGCGACGCCGGCGACGGCCTTGCGGACGTTCTCGGTGATCGTTTCGCGCATGGGGCAGCCGGAGACCGTCAGATAGACCGCGACCGCGACCGTCCCGTCCGCCGCGACGTCGACGGATTTCACCATGCCCAGTTCGGTGATCGGCCGGTGGATCTCGGGGTCGTTCACCGTCGCGAGCGCGGCGCGCACCGCCTCTTCGGCGGGGACGGAGTTGGGGGTCTCGGTAGCCATGCCCCGATGGTACGGCGCACCACCGACGCGCGGGGAAGGGCCGTCAGCGGTCGCGTTCCTCACTCTCCGCGGGGAATACCCTGCGCTGTTCCATCTCCTTGATCAGTTCCTGGAACTCGGAGCGGATCCAGTCCCGGGTGGCGACCTCGCCCAGCCCCATGCGCAGCGCCGCGATCTCCCGCGTGAGGTACTCGGTGTCGGCGATGGACCGTTCGTTCTGCTCGCGGTCCTGCTCCAGGTTGACCCGGTCCCGGTCGTCCTGCCGGTTCTGGGCGAGCAGGATCAGCGGGGCGGCGTACGACGCCTGGAGGGACAGCACCAGGGTCAGGAAGATGAACGGATACTGGTCGAACCGCACGTGCGGCGGGGCGGTGGTGTTCCACACCACCCACACCACGATGAGGACGGTCATCCAGACGATGAACCGCCCGGTGCCCAGGAAGCGGGCGATCTTCTCGGACGTGCGGCCGAACGCCTCCGGGTCGTACTCCGGCAGCCAGCCGCGCCGCTTGAACTGCGGCTGGTCCAGCCGGACGCGCTGGACCGGCTGCACTGCGGCGGCGGATCGTTCCTTCTGCCGTTCCCGCTCCTTCTGGCGCTCCCGTTCCCGCAGCCGTTCCCACGGGTTGTTCCGGCCTTCAGCGTTCACCGTCGCCCGCCTCCCCCGGTTCCTCGGGCACGTCCATGCCGAACGCGCCCTGGTGCAGCTCCGTCTCGCGCCAGTCGTCCGGCAGCAGGTGGTCCAGCACGTCGTCCACGGTCACCGCGCCCAGCAGCGACCCGCCGGAGTCCACCACGGGCGCCGCCACCATGTTGTACGTGGCCAGGAAGCTCGTCACGGCGCGCAGCGGGGTGTCCGGGTGCAGCGGCCGCAGCTCCGTGTCGGTGATCGAGGCGACGAGGGTGAACGGCGGGTCCCGCAGCAGCCGCTGGAAGTGCACGGTGCCGAGGTACTTCCCGGTCGGCGTCTCGTCCGGCGGCCGGCATACGTAGACCTGGGCGGCGAGCGCGGGGGACAGGTCCGGGTTGCGGACCCGGGCGAGGGCGTCGGCGACGGTGGCGTCCGGGCGCAGCACGATCGGCTCGGTCGTCATCAGACCGCCGGCGGTCCGCTCCTCGTACGCCATCAGCCGCCGCACGTCCGCCGCGTCCCCCGGCTCCATCAGCGCCAGCAGCCGTTCGGTGTGCGCCTCGGGGAGCTCGGAGAGCAGGTCGGCGGCGTCGTCGGGGTCCATCGCCTCCAGGACGTCGGCGGCCCGCTCCTCCTTGAGCTTGCCGAGGATCTCGATCTGGTCGTCCTCCGGCAGCTCCTCCAGGACGTCCGCGAGCCGGTCGTCGTCGAGGGCGGCGGCCACCTCGGCGCGCCGCTTGGGGGACAGGTGGTGCAGCACGCTGGCGAGGTCGGCGGGACGCAACTGTTCGAAGGTGGCGAGGAGGTTGGCGGCCCCCTGCCCGTGCTCCTCCAGGGAGAAGCCGGTCACCGCGGACCACTCGACGGTCAGCGTCTCGCCCTTGCGGCGCAGCGCGCCGCCCTTGCCGCGGCGGACGAAGACCTTGTCGATCTCCCACTCGCGGCGGGCCTGGAGCTGGGTGATCGACACGTCGAGCACGGTGACCTCGCCGCCGTCGGCCACCAGCCGCACGCGGCGGTCGAGGAGCTCGCCGAGGACCAGGGTCTCGGTGGGGCGCTGTTCGAACCGCCGCATGTTGATCACGCCGGTGGAGATGACCTGGCCGGACTCCACGCCCGTCACCCGGGTCATGGGCAGGAAGACGATGCGCCGGCTGGCGACCTCCACCACCAGGCCCAGCACCCGCGGCGGACGGTTGCCGACGCGCAGCATCGCGACGACGTCGCGGACCCGGCCGACCCGGTCGCCGTTGGGGTCGAAGACGGCCACTCCGGAGAGGTGCGAGACGAACACGCGGGCGCTCGCCGCCATGCCGTGCACCTCCTCCGCCGTCGCCGTGCCTCCGGCGTTTTCCGGTTCAGGCTAACGTGACCGGCCGCGCGCTGCCGCTCCGCGCCGGTGGCGGGGAACGGGCGCGAGTACGCTGCCGTATCCAGTGCTGACCAGCGCCAGCGCTGACAGTGCTGACCGTGCCGACAGGAGGCAGGAGCAGGTGCGAACCCGGAACGCGGCTCTCGTGGGGGCCCTGTGCGCCGTGCTGTCCCCGGCCCTCGCGGCCTGCGGCGGCGGCGAGGACCCCGACGCGGGGACCAACGGCGTGGGAAAGCTGCGTCCCGCGGTGATCCAGGACAGGGCGCGGGCGGCGGCGAAGGGCGCCGACGCGGTCCATCTGTCCGGGGCGGTGGTCAGCCAGGGGCGGACGTACCGCATCGACGTGCGCCTGAAGAAGGACGGCGGGACGGGGCGGGTCGCCTCGGGGGACGTCTCCTTCGAACTGCTCCGGGTCGGCGAGGAGCTCTTCGTGAAGGGGGACGCGGCGTTCTGGGGGCGGGGTGGGGCGGGGGCGAAGCCCGGTGCTCCCGCCGGTTCCTCCGGTGCTGCGAAGCCGGGCGCGCCGGGGGGCGCATCGGGTGCTGCGTCCGGTGCTGCCGCGAAGCTGAACGGGAAGTACGTGAAGGTCCCGTCCGGCGACCCCGCGTACCGGCAGCTGCTCGGCTTCACCGACAAGAACGTCCTCCTGGACGGGCTCCTCGGGCTGCACGGCAAGCTGTCGCGGGGGGAGCACGGGACGGTCGGGGGAGTGCGGTCGATCCGCCTCAACGCAGGGGACGAGAAGGGGACGGGCGGGGGTGCTCGATGTGTCCCTCGTCGGGACGCCGTATCCGTTGCGGGTGCAACGGGCGGGTGGGGCGGGGCAGTTGGAGCTGGGGGACTGGGGGAAGGATTTTGCGCTGAAGGTGCCGGGGAAGGGGGAGATGGTGGATTACGGGTCGCGGATTCCTGCGGCGGGGCGGTAGGGGTTGTTCGCCCCCGCCCCGCCCTTTCTCCGTTTCCGCAGGGGCTGCGCCCCTTCGTAACCCCGTCGGTGCGCGAGCCCCGCGCACCGCACGGTGGGCGGGGCTCCGCCCCTGCACCCCGCCGGGGGCTCCGCCCCCTGGACCCCTGGGAGGGGTGCTGTTCCCCACTGTGTCCCTGCGCCCAACGGGGCTCCGCCCCCTGGGTCTCTGGCGGGGGCTGCGCCCCCGCACACCCGGCGGGGCTCTGCCCCTGCGCCCCAGCTCCGCCCCTTGGGCCGTGGCGGGGCTGCGCCTCTGCTTCCCCGGCGGGTGCTGCGCCCTTGGTTCCTTTGGCCGGGGCTCCGTTCCGGGAGCGCATTCCGGCCTGTCCGGTGTTTGAGGACGAACGCGGCGCAGCCGCGTCCCGGGGTCGGGGCGGAGCCCCGGTCAGGGGTGCAGGGGGCGGAGCCCCGGGGAAACGGGGAAAGGGCGGGGGTGGGGCTACTTCCCCGGCCGCGGCGGAGCAGGCGCGGCAACGCCGCCGGCCATCGCCCGCCGCGTCGTCGCCGGCGTCGGCAGCGGCACCGCCGCCAGCGACGCGTCGGGCAGCGGCTCCGACGACCCCGTGGGCTCCAGGCGCAGCACCCGGCACTCGCGGGCCCACCGCTCCGTCAACGTCTCGAACCCCACCGCGTTCAGCCGCTTGCCCTTGAGCTCCGCCACCGCCTCGCCCCACGCCTCGCCGTCCGGCGGCAGTTCGCCCACCCGGGCCGTCCAGGTGACCAGTCGGCCGCCCTTGTCCTTGCTGCGGACGGTGACCGTCGCGGTCGCCCCCGTCGGCGAGCCCGAGGTCGTCCAGCGGTTGTTCGCCGGGGCCGCCGACGACGTGGGCCGCGCCGGCGTGCCAGACGTGCCACAGGGCGCGGCTCGGCCCCGTCGGGCCCTGCACCCAGAGGAGACCTGATTTCTTCGTGGCCTCTTCGATCAGCGCCAGCGTCTGCGTCATGCGCTCAACTCTAGGGGCACGCGCCGGTGCGTCCGCCCATGCGCCCGTCATCGCGGTACGCAGAGCCACCCTTGGGCCTAGGCTGGAGCGGTGAGCGATGTCCGTACCCACAGACGCAGCGACGGGAGCGGCCCTGGCCGCCGCCGGTCCCGCCGGCGCCCGCCTCGACCTCGCGCTGCTGCTGGTCGCCGTGTCCGGGATCGCCCTCTCCGCACCGCTGATCGCCTCCATGACCGCCGCCCCCGCGCTCGCCATCGCCTTCTGGCGGAAACGCCATGGCGGTGGGCGCGCTCACCCGCTCGTCCTGCTGCGCCACCGCGCGGAGCTGCGGGCGGTCGGCCGCCGGGCCGCGCTGCTCGCGGTGGCCAGCGGGGCGCTGCTCGCCGTGCACTTCGGGGTGTGGCTGCCGAGTCTCTCCATGACCTCGGTGGCGTCCTCGACGGCGCTGGTCACCACCACCCCGATATGGACGGTCGTCCTGATGCGGCTCGGCCGGGCCGCCGCCAGCCGGGTCTGGTCTGGGCGGGCACCGCCCTCGCCTTCCTCGGCGTGGTGATCCTGACCGGCGTCGACCTCTCCGGCTCGCCGCGCGCCCTGGCGGGCGACGCCCTCGCGCTGATAGGCGGCATGGCGGCCGCCGGGTACGTCCTGCTGGGTGCGGAGGTGCGCCGGGACGGTGGGCACCGTCGCGTACACCTACATCTGCTACTCGACCACCACGGTGCTGCTGCTCGTCGCGTGTCTGGTGTCCGGCGCCTCCCTCGCGGGGTACGACGGGGGCACCTGGGGCAAGCTCGTGCTGCTGACGGCCCACCGCGCAGCTGCTCGGCCACTCCCTGATCAACCGGGTGGTCAAGAGCCTGGGCCCGTCCGTGGACCTCGACGGCGATTCCTGCTGGAGACCCCGGGCGCCGCGCTGATAGCCGCGCTCTGGCTGGGGCAGACGCCGCCGCGGCGGCGTATCCCGCGCTGGCGGTGATCCTCGGGGGCCGGCCCTGGTGATCCTCGCCGACCGCAGACGGACGGAGCCCCGCTACAGCCAGCCGTTCCTCTTGAAGCCGCGGTGGATGGTCACACAGATCGCGACCCGTGATGACCATGACCGTGGGGTAGCCGTACTTCCACCCCAGCTCCGGCATGTACTTGAAGTTCATGCCGTAGATCCCCGCGATCATCGTGGGCACGGCGAAGATCGCCGCCCAGGAGGTGATCTTGCGCATGTCCTCGTCTGCGCCACGGGATGCCTGGGCGAGGTTGGCCTGGGAGGATCGAGTTGAGCAGGTCGTCGAAGGCGACCACCTGCTCGTGCACCCGGGCGAGGTGGTCGGCGACGTCCCGGAAGTACTTCTGGATGTCCGGGTCCACCAGCCGCATCGGCCGCTCGCTGAGCAGCTGCATCGGCCGCATCAGTGGCGTCACCGCCCGCTTGAACTCCAGCACTTCCCGCTTGAGCTGGTAGATGCGGCCCGCGTCGCCGCCCCGGCGGGAGCCGCCCTTGCTCGGGGCGGAGAAGACGTCGATCTCCACCTCGTCGATGTCGTCCTGCACGGCGTCGGCGACCGCTATGTAGCCGTCCACGACCTGGTCGGCGATG
This sequence comes from Streptomyces thioluteus, assembly GCF_039535865.1. Classification (NCBI taxonomy): domain Bacteria; kingdom Bacillati; phylum Actinomycetota; class Actinomycetes; order Kitasatosporales; family Streptomycetaceae; genus Streptomyces; species Streptomyces thioluteus. The sequence goes on along the minus strand of NZ_BAAAXZ010000079.1, from coordinate 981 downwards.
GCGTGCAGCACGGCCGAGGGGGCCCTTGGCCAGCAGCTGCGGGTCCTCCTGGAGCCGGTGCCGCAGGGCGCGCAGCGAGCCCTGGCCGCCGTGCCGGACGGTGATGATGAAGTCCTCGCCGGTGAAGCACATCACCCTCGCCGGTCTCCACCACCTCGCTGGTGGCGGTGAGTTCGGCGTGCTCGACATAGTGGATGGTCTTGAAGACCGTGAACAGCGTGTCGTCGTAGCGCTCCAGCTTGGGCCGCTGGTGGGCGTGGACCGCGTCCTCCACGGCCAGCGGGTGCAGCCCGAACTCCCGGGCGATGCCTGCGAACTCCTGCTCCGTGGCTCGTGCAGCCCGATCCAGGCGAACCCGCCCTCGGCGCGCACCCGTCGCATCGCCTCCGCCGGCCCGCACGGCGAGCTCACCCGCCGTCCTTCGTGGTAGAACGGCGCAGTCCACGACCGCGCTGCTGGCGGACGGGTCGCGGGTGGTGTCGTCGCACGCGTACGGCTCGTACGGGGTCCCGCCCTGCGCAGGGCGGGGCGGGACGGCGGCACGCAGGTCACGGATCATCGACATGACTGGCTCCATTCACGGGCCGCCGCCGGCCGGGACGCACGGCACCGCGGTCCGCGACGGGGACGTACACGCCTGTCGCCGGGGCAGGCGGACGGACGTCCATGCGGCGGGCCGCGCTCCGTGCGGTGCGTGGGCTGGCGGCAGTTCGCGGAGAACTCGCAGAGGGCTTTGCAGGAGGGGCGTGAGGGCAGCGCTCCCCCGTCAAGTGCCGCGGGCGCGGAAGGACTTCCGGGAGGCCGGCGAGGAGGCGGCGGGTCGAAAGACTCGCTTCTAGTTCACAAAGCGCGCGTCCGGAGCGGAGGAACGGGGGAACTGTCGTACTGCACGGTCGACTAGGATCCACCGCAGCCCCACCTCCTCCGGCCGGTCCCCGCTGAGGGACGGACGTAACTCCCTGACCAGAGGCCAAGGCTAGC
>NZ_BAAAXZ010000078.1:0-46019 GCF_039535865.1 Streptomyces thioluteus | reverse complement strand
GCGAACACGGTCGAGACGATCGCGGTCAAGGAGTCCTGACCCCCGGTGGATACGTTTGCACATTGTCGTGACCATCGCGGTCGCGCTCAGGATTCACCTATACGAACGGCTTCCACGACTCCGCGAATCGCCCATCGCCGACCGTCGTCTCCACGCGGGCACTGACTCCCGCGCGCCGGCCCTGGCGAATGGCGGCGGTGATGAACCTCGCCGGTGCCTTCCCTGTGGCAGCGGGGTCGCGAAGACCGTCGTTGGAGGCCTGATCGAGACGCCGGTGGGCGACAAGGGGATGGGCTCCTCTTCGCGGGCCCTGATCGGCGCGATCGCCTGAACCTGGTCACCTGGTACTGTCGGCCTGCCTCGTCCTCCTCGCACGCCCCTGTTCGGGCGGCATGGTGGGCGCGGCGCTCGTCGCGGGCGGACGACGGTCAGTACTGGTCGGGCGTCGTCGAGAAGATCGTCATCCCGTATGTGTCCTCTCGTGCCGTTCGTCGGCCTGATTCCTCGCTATCTGGTGATGGTCGCGATCATGTGGATGTTCCGCAGGCAACCCCGCACAAGTGCGAAGCGCGGCTTCCGATCGCCCAGACGGTTGTCGGCGCCGCATGGCGCTCGTCACAGTCCTGCAGGATGCCCAGAAGACCATGGGCATCGTGGTGATGGCCCTGGTCTCGGCGATGTGCAGGACAGGGCGCGGCCATCCGGTCTGGGTGAGAGATCGCCTGTGCGCTGATGCTCTCTCTCGCTGGGTACGTACGCGGGCGGCTGGCGCATCATGCGCACCTGGGTACGGAAGATCATCGGCTCGACCCGCCGCAGGCTTCGCGGCGGAGACGACCGGTGCGTCCGTCATGTTCACCACCGCGTTTTTGTTTCCACGCGGCCGATCTCACAGACGCATGTCATCACGTCGGCGATCATGGCGTCGGGGCGACCAAGCGGGTCCAACGCGGTTGCGGTGGGTGTTTGCGAAGAACATCATCCTCGCTGGTTCCATCACGATGGCCGGCTGCGGCGCTTGTCGCTGCGCTTGCCTTCTGGGGTGTGACCTCGTCTCCGGCTGACCCTTCGGGGAAAGGTTGGGCCCGCCCTCGGTGCGTTTGTAACGCACCGGGGGCGGGCCCCTTTGCCTCGCGGCGGCAACCTGGCCATGCAGTCGCTGTCGGAGGCGATTGCGTGTCTCGGGGGTGGGTGCGGGCGCGGTGTGTTGGGGTTTGTGCCCACCCTCCCCAGCACCGCTGGAGGTGCCCCCCGAGCCCTGCGGAACGCCTGCCCACAACAGTTAGGAACGCCTGCCCCACAACCTCCGGTTCCCGGTCAGCGGTCCCGAGATTGTGTGGTCCTCTCCGTGGCCTGGACCGACGGGTTGGAGAAGATCCGCTTCCGTGTCGTCGATCTCGACCAGTTCGCCGGGCTGTCCGACCCCGGCGAGGTTGAAGAAGGCCGTGCGGTCGGAGACGCCGTGGCCGCCTGCTGCATGTTGTGGGTCACGATGACGATCGTGAGCGCTCCTTGAGCTCACCGATGAGGTCCTCGATGGCGAGCGTGGAGATCGGGTCGAGGTGCGCATAGGGCTTCGTCCCATGAGCAGGACCTGCGGTTCGACGGCTATGCGCGCGGGCGATTGCACAGCCCTGCTGCTGGGCCTCCTGAAGAGGCCGCGCCCGGCTTGTTCAGCCGGTCCTTGACCTCCTTCCCACAGTTCGCTGCGCCTTGAGCGACTTCTCGACGATCGCGTCGAGGTCCGCCTTGCGCAGACGGCCGCCGTTTGAGAGCTGACGCCCGCCACGACGTTCTCGTAAGATTGGACATCGTCTGTAACGGGTTCGGCCGCTGGGAAGACCATGCCGACGGGTGTGCGCGACGGGAGACGGGGTGCCACGCCCGGCCCGTAGAGGTTCTCGTCGTCGAGGCAGCACCTTAGCCCTCGACGCGGCCTGCCGGGCGTGACCTCGTGCATTCCGGTTCAGGGTGCGCAGGATGGATGGCTTGCCGGCAGCCGGACGCCGCGATGAAGGCGGTCACCGAGCGCGGCGTCTCACGGTCATCGAGATGTCGTCGATGGCCTTGTGGGCGCCGGTGGTAGTAGGCGGAGAGGCCGCTGACTGGTCGATTCGCTTGGACCATGGGGATCGTGCCTTTCAGCGGGTGTTCTTCGGGCCTTCCAGCGGGCGATGCCGCGGGCCACCAGGTTGAGGATCATGACGAAGGCGAATCAGGACGAGGCCGCCGCCCAGGCGCGGTCGTAAGCTGGCGTCGTTGCCCCCGCCGCCCACTGCTCGTAGATGTGTAGGGGGAGGGAGGACTGGCGCTCCGTCGAAGGGGTTGTTGTTGATCACCTGCGAGCCGAAGACCAGCAGCACGATCGGCCCGTCTCGCCCGCGATGCGGGCGACGGCGAGCATGACGCCGGTGGCGATGCCGCCGATGGCGGTGGCAAGGACGACCTTGAGGATCGTTCCGCCACTTGGCAACCGCCGAGGGCGAGGACGCCTCGCGCAGCTCGTGTGGGAGACGAGCTTGAGCATCTCCGTCGTTGGAGCTGGGGATGCCCGACGACGGCAGCATCAGGATACGCCAGGGCAGCAAGGTACGCAAAGCCGGCGAAATAGCGGAGTACGCCGAAGTCCAGCACGATCGTGATATCCAGACAGCTGCGGACTGACACAGCCGGACGACGATCGAGTGTGTTGGACGGATGGGCGCGGTCATGACGTCCACGAAGAGGTCACAGGCCTTGGCGTAGCCGCACCGCGCGCCGTGTACTCGTGAGCGACGGTGAGGTAGCACCGAGCGGGAGTGCAGGCCTCACCGAAAAAGAGTGCCGCGTGTGGCGCGTGATGCGTGGCGAGGCGTGAACCTGTTCGCAGAGGTTGCCGGATGATCCATGCGTGGTAGACGTCAGGCGCCCGGGCCTGGATAGTCGCACGTCTGCATGGTCACAGGCTCGGACTCATGGAGTGGACAGGGGTAAGCCCGCCCACAGTCGAGGACTTCACTAGGCGCGTCGCGCCGACGGTCTCCCAGATCAGCGAGACGAGCGGTGACGACGCGCGATCAGGAAGCGGTCACACCAGGCTGGTGGCGAGCGGTCCTGTGGGCTAGCCGGAAGCCGCTCGACGCGAGGCCGTCCAGAAACGGACCCGTAGGTGAGGGCGACGAAGATAGCACGAGCGGCGACCGAGGCAGTGACTTAGTGATGGACCTTCGCACAGTTCGTGGGTAGGTGCTGAGACCATGGGGACCCCTGAGGCGACTCTGCCAAGCAACGACCTGACCTGTGCGGCTGGCCGTAGATGCTTTGGGCCTCGAGCGATCAATGCGTGCATGTGAGTCCCACGCGGGGAATCGATAGTCCAACGGCGTAGGCCTGTTGCGCATGTTTGTGGTGGACGGGGACCGCATTCGTCTGTAGCCCGGCACAGGGGCGCCGGCCCAGGGTGCACGTCGCTCAGATGCCGTGTGAACGCATCCTTGCGGCGCGGGGCATGATCATCCGGCCTACGCTTTGCCTGTTGACGCAGACATGTGGGGTCAGTGGATACGAGGCATGTGAGGCGAGGTTCCGGAGGGAGGCGATCAGCGCGTCCTTGCCGGTCTCGCCGGACTCCTTGAAGCTGCTCGCGATGTTCTGGGCGAACGTGCCGCCGCCCGGGTCGAGCAGGCTCTTGGAGATCAGGAAGCTGGGGGAGAGGACCGTCGCGACGGCCATCGTCTCGCCGAGCGCGCGGCCCAGGCCGAGCATCGAGGCGCTGATGACGCCGGAGCGGCCGAAGGGGAGCACCGACATCCGGATGACCTCCCAGCGGGTCGCGCCGAGCGCGAGCGCGGCCTCCTCGTGCATCTTGGGGGCCTGGAGGAAGACCTCGCGGCTGACGCTGGTGACGATCGGCAGGATCATGATCGCCAGCAGGATGCCGATGGTGAACAGCGAGCGCGCGGCGCCGTCGTGGTAGGCCAGGACGCCGGTCCAGCCGAACCAGTCGTCCAGCCAGGAGTAGAGCCCGCCCAGGTGCGGGACCAGGAACAGGGCGCCCCACAGGCCGTAGACGATCGAGGGCACGGCGGCCAGCAGGTCGATGACGTACGACAGCGGGGCGGCCAGCCTGCGCGGCGCGTAGTGCGAGATGAAGAGCGCGATGCCGATGGCGACCGGCACGGCGAGGAGCATCGCGATCAGCGAGCTGACGACCGTGCCGAAGGCGAGGACCGCGATGCCGAAGACCGGCGGCTCGGCGTTGGCGTTCCACTCGAAGGTCGTGAGGAAGTTGCCGTGGTCCTGCGACAGCGCGTGCGCGGCGCGGACGGTGAGGAAGACCGCGATGGCGGCCATGATCACCAGGAGGAGGATGCCGGAGCCCCGGGAGAGCCCGAGGAAGATCCGGTCGCCGGGGCGGGCGGTGGCCCCGGTCGGTGCGGCGGGAGGTTCTGCTGAGGTCGTTATGTCCATGTCGTCCACGGGAGGTCTCCGGTCTGCGGGGCCGGGCGCGGTGGGCCCGGCCCCGGTGCGGCGGTGCACCGGACGGCACGGCCGGCCGGGGCCCGGAGGGGGAGCTCCGGGGCGGGGCCGGCCGTACGGTTCAGGAGAGGCTCGCGACGTTCTCGCGGACCTTCTTGGCGATCTCGGCGGGGAGCGGGGCGTAGCCCAGGCCCTTGAGCACGGACTGGCCCTCCTCGCTCGCGACGTAGGTCAGGAAGGACTTGGTGGCGGGCAGGGTCTCGGCCTTGTTGCCCTTGTCGCCGACGATCTCGTAGGTCACCAGGGTCAGCGGGTAGGCGCCCTCGGCCTTGGTGGTGTAGTTGAGCTTGAGGGCGAGGTCCTTGCCCTGGCCGGTGATCTTCGCTTCGGCGATGGCCTTGGAGGCGTTGTCGGAGCTGGCCTCGACCGGGGCGGAGGCGCCGGTGTTCAGCTTGACCGTCTTGATGCTGCTCGCCGTGGCGTAGGACAGCTCGAAGTAGGAGATGGCGCCCTGGGTCTGCTTGACCTGGGAGGAGACGCCGGCCGAACCGTCCGCCGCCTGGCCGCCCTTGGGGGCCCAGGCCTTGGCGGGGGCGTAGGGCCACGACTTGTCGGCGGCGGCCTTGAGGTACTTGGTGAAGTTGTCCGTGGTGCCCGACTCGTCGGAGCGGTGGAAGGCCTGGATCTTCAGATCGGGGAGCTTCGCGTCCTTGTTGAGCTTGGCGATCGCGGAGTCGTTCCACTTCTCGATCTTGCCGTCGAAGATCTTGGCGAGGGTGTCCGCGTCGAGCACCAGGTTGTCCACGCCCGGGACGTTGTAGCCGATGGCGATGGGGCCGCCGACCATGGGGAGGTTGATGCCCTGGCCGCCCTTGACGACGTCCTTGGACTTGGCGACCTCCTCCGGCTTCAGCGGCGAGTCGGAGCCCGCGAAGGCGGTCTTGCCGGCCAGGAACTCCTGGATGCCGGCGCCGGAGCCGGTGGCCTTGTAGTTGATCTGGATGTCCTTGCAGGCCGCCGAGAAGTTCTTGACCCACAGGTCCATGGCGTTCTTCTGCGCGGACGAGCCCGAGGCCAGCAGCTGGCCCTTGCCGTCGCACTTGACGTTGGACGCGGCCTTGGAGGAGCCGCTGCCGCCGGAGCCGCCGCCGTTGTTGTCGTCGGAGCCGCACGCCGTGAGGACCAGGGCGCCGGAGACGGCGATGGCGCCGAAGGCGACGGCCCGGAGCCGGTTCTTGCGCTGAAGCTTCACTTTTCGGGTGTTCCTTCCGATGGCCGCCGCGGGGGCGGCGTGCGAGAGGTGGGTGCGGTGCCGGGAGTTTCCACAGCGCGGTCACGCGGTGGCGGTGACCGTGCAGCCCTGTTCCACGGCCGAAATTAAGCAGATCAGGTGAAGCCGTCGAAGGGGTGGGGTGAACACACGGTGAACCTCGGCCATCAGGAGGGCGTTGCCGAACGGATCTCGCCAGAACGGGATTCCGGCCAAGTGTGACGCAGCTCTCTGTTGGTTTTGTGACGCTCGTGACACGATCCGTTCCGCGCGTTGCGGCATGTGAAGCCGTGGGGGGTCGAGTCGCGGAGGTGTCCGGTGGGGCGGAACGGCGGGGCCATGGACGACATGGGCGTGGACGCTGAGTACAGAGGCGTACGGAGAACGCCGCGCGCCCGGCGCGTGCTCGTCGCCACCGCTCTCGTCTGCGCCGCCGTGGCGGCCGTACCCCAGGCCGCGTGGGCCGATCCGGCGCCGCCGCAGCGGAGCCTGGAGGACGTCCGCAAGGAGGTGGAGTCCCTCTACCGCAAGGCCGAGGCGGCCACCGACGAGTACAACGCCGCCGACGAACAGGCCAAGCTCCAGGAGAAGAACGTCTCCGGCCTTGCCAGGAAGGTCGCCGACGCCGAGAAGCGGCGGCAGGAGATCGAGGACCGCATCGGCGAGCTCGCCCGCTCCCAGTACCGCTCCGGCGGACTGGCCCCCTCCGCCCGGCTCTTCCTGGCCCCCTCGCCCGACGACTTCCTCGCCGCGCTCGACTCGACCCGCCGCGGCCAGGACGCCACCCGCCGCCTGCTCGCCGAGACCGAGTCGGTCAAGGAGGAGCTCGGCCGCTACGCGAAGGCGGCCGACGAGCGCTGGAAGCGGCTCAAGGAGGAGCGGAAGAAGAAGGAAGCCGCGAAGAAGGAGATCGAGTCCCGGCTCGACGCCGCGAAGAAGCTCGAATCCCGCCTGGAGGACAAGGAGCGCGAGCGGCTGCGGAAGCTGGAGGAGGAGAAGGCCCGCCAGGCCCAGCAGCAGTGGCTCGCCTCCGACGCGGTCAAGGGCCTCTCCCTCAAGAACTCCACGGGCTCGGCCACCGACATCGGCCGGCGCGCGGTCGAGTTCGCGACCGCGCAGATGGGCAAGGACTACGTGTGGGGCGCGGTCGGCCCCGACACCTACGACTGCTCGGGCCTCACCTCCCGGGCCTGGGCCACGGCCGGGCACCCGATACCGCGCACCTCGCAGGAGCAGTGGCGGCAGCTCCCCAAGGTCGAGGTCAAGGACATGCGGCCCGGGGACCTGATCATCTACTTCTCGGACGCCAGCCACGTGGCGATGTACATCGGCGACGGCACGATGGTGCACGCGCCCCGGCCCGGGCGGCAGGTGACGCTCGCGGGGGCCGGCTCGATGCCGATCCTCGGGGTGGTCCGGCCGGGCTGAACCCGGCGCGACGGCTGAGACGCGCGTCACGTAAGGGAGTTGAGATGCGCGTCACGCAACAGGCTTGAGGCGCGCGTCACGTAACCCCCGTCACTCGCGCTCCGGAACGCCCGTCGGACGCCTGCGTGCGGCGTGAGGTATCTCATGGCGCATTCCCTCCTCCCCGCCCCAAAAGCACCGTTGGCAACGGCATATGACAGAGGCGGGTGGCTCCGTACCATTCCGTTCGTCCGCGCCCTCCCGCTACTGTCACGTCGGGTGCCGCTCCTCGGGGAGCCGCCTCGGGGGGCACCTCCCGGCAGCCGCCGGGAGAGGAAGGAAAACCGACGTGATGCCCGTAACCGCACCCGGCCCCGCGGAGACCTCCGCAGGGCCGCCCGACGGCGGGCTGACCCTGCTGGTCATCGAGGACGATCCGGCGGGGTCGCTCTCCGTGCCCGAGCCGGCCGACACGACGACGGTGACCGGCAAACCCGTCCGTATCCGCACCGCGCGCAACCTCACCGAGGCCGAGCGGCTGCTCACCGACGACGTCCACTGCGTCCTGCTCGACCTCGACCTGCCCGCCGTGGACGGCGCGCCCGACGGGCTGGAGGCCCTGCGCCACGTGCTGCGCCTGGCCCCGCGCCACGCCGTGCTCGCGCTGACCTCCGGGAACGACGCCGAGCGCGCCGCCGAGGCCGTCCGCGTCGGCGCGCAGGACTACCTCCACCGCGACGAGCTCGACGGCCCCGTGCTCAGCCGCGCCGTCCGCTACGCCGTCGAGCGCAAGCGCGCCGACCTCGCCCAGCGGCAGCTCACCGAGACCCGGCTGCGCGCCCAGGAGAACGCCCGGCTGGAGCGCGGGCTGCTGCCCAACCCCCTGCTCGCCGGCTCGGAGTTGCGCTTCGCCGCCCGCTACCGGCCGGGCCGCAGCCGCGCCCTGCTCGGCGGCGACTTCTACGACACGGTGCGCACCCCCGACGGCACCGTGCGCGTGATGATCGGCGACGTCTGCGGCCACGGCCCCGACGAGGCCGCCCTCGGCGTCGAACTCCGCATCGCCTGGCGGGCGTTGACCCTCGCCGGGCTGGGCGGCGAGGCGCTGCTCCGCACGCTGGAGGAGGTGCTGGAGCACGAACGCGCCGATCACGAGATCTTCGCGACGCTGTGCATGCTGGAGATCGCGCCGGACGGCCGCTCCGCGGCGCTCCACCTGGCCGGGCACCCGGCCCCGCTGCTCGCCCGCGGCGGCGAGCAGCCCTGTCTGCTGCCGCAGGAGGGCGGCGGGCCGGCCCTCGGCCTGCTCGCCGGGGCCCGCTGGCCCCGCCTGGACGTCGAACTCGGCGACTCCTGGAGCCTGTTGATGTACACCGACGGCCTGATAGAGGGCCGGGTGGGCGACGGCGCGCGGCGGCTCGGCCAGGAGGGGATGGTCGAGATGATCACCCGTCGGATGAAGGAGGGGCTGGCCGGCGAGGAGCTCCTCGACGCCGCCGTCGCGGAGGTACGCGCCCTGAACGGCGAGGAGTTGACGGACGACCTGGCCGTCCTGCTGCTCGACCGCCTCTGAATTCCCTTACCGGCCGCCGTTGTACGGCCCGTACGGACCGTCCGAACTGGAGCCGCGGCGGCGCGGGCCGCGGCCGGAGACCTGCTTGAGGGCCGGGCGCACGTCCACGAAGTAGACGATCGTGGCGACGAGCCCCAGGATCGGCAGGAAGCTCAGGACGCCGAGGAAGAAGTTCACGGCGACCGTGATGCCGAGGATGATCAGCCAGAAGCCCTTGTTCTGCTTGCCCGCGGCCCGGTACGCGTCGTCGCGGTGGACGGCCGCGTTGACGAAGGCGGCCAGTGCGAAGACCAGGAGGCCGAGGGAGATCCAGCCCCAGATCATGTTGAAGCCCTGTACCAGCATTGCCGCCCACCTCTTGTCGTCTGCGACGTCGTCCGCGACGCGTACGGTCAGCCCCTTGCTGCCCACCGTACCCGGGGAACGAACCGGGCACCGGCGAGGTGCCCGGATCGTTTCCGGCCGGTGCCGCCGCCGGGGCCGGTGCCGCTACGAGGCGTCGTCCGCCTTGGCCTCGGTCTTGCGGGCCGTGGTGGTGCGGCGCGCGGCGGGCTTCTTCGCGGCGGGCTTGTCCTCGGCCTTGGCGTCCTCCGCCGCGGCATCCTCCGCCTTGGCGTCCTCCGCCTTGGCGTCCTCCGCGGCCGCCTGCTCCTGCGGCTCGGTGGCCACGGGGATCTCCGCGGCCTCCTTCGCCGGCTGCTCGCCGTTCCAGGTCTTCACGGCCTCGCGGCCGCGCTCGGCCAGCTTGTCGAAGGCCTCGCCGCCCTTCGCGGCGAGCCCGACGGCCTGGCCGACGCCCTGCAGCGCCAGGTCCTGCACGGTCTGGCCGAGCTTCTTGAAGTCCCCGTCCAGGGTCCCGACGATCTCGCCGACCTTGGCGGTGACCCGGTCCTGGGCCTCCTTGGCCCCCTTGCTGACCCGGTCGCCCAGGGCCTTGGTGTCCGTGCGGCGCAGCTGCTCGAACCGCGCGGGGGCCTCGGCGACGACCTGCCCGAGCTTCTCGGCGGCGAGGTCGGCCGCCCCGGCCGCGGCGTAGGCGGTGTCGGTGGCGGCCTTGCGGATGTCCTGGGTGATGGCCATGCGATGGGTCTCCCGTCTCGCGAACCGGCTGCCGCGTGGGGTCAGCCGGAGGGCTTGCTGTCGTCGTTGTCCTTCGACGACCCGTTCTCCCTGCGGAACGAGTCGTAGATCTCCAGCAGAATCTGCTTCTGCCGTTCGGTGATCGAGGGGTCGGCGAGGATCACGCTGCGGACCTCCGCCTCCCTCCCGGCTCCGCTCGTCGAGGATCCCGGCCTGCACGTACAGCGTCTCCGCGGAGATCCGCAGGGCCTTGGCCAGCTGCTGGAGGATCTCGGCGCTCGGCTTGCGCAGGCCGCGCTCGATCTGGCTGAGATACGGGTTGGACACTCCCGCCGCGTCGGCGAGTTGACGCAGCGTCAGCTGCGCGTTGCGCCGCTGCTCGCGCAGATACTCGCCGAGATTGCCGACGTTGAGCGATGCCATGTCGCCGATGCTGCCGCACCTTGCTAACTTTTGCAAGCGACTGCTTGCTCAGGTTTATGCGGGGCTGTGAAGACCGGCTCCTTCGGTGGCCAGTGCCCGGGTGGTGTGTTGTTGCACCTGCCGTAGCGGCATGTGGTGTCGTCGAGGCACTACGGCACGAAAGGCTCCTTCCGCGATGCACCCCTCCGTCACGCCTCCCCGCCAGGTCAAGATCGGTGATGCCGCCGCCTTCGCCGGGACGACCCCGCGCGCCATTCGCCACTACCACCAGATCGGTCTGCTGCCGGAGCCCCGAGCGGGGCGGGGACGGCCGCCGCCGCTACGGCTACGACGACATGATCCGACTGCTGTGGATCCGCAAGATGGCAGACGCCGGCATCAGCCTGGACGACATGCGGGCCGCCTTCGACGAAGCCCGGGACATCGAGGAGACCCTGGGCCGGCTGGACGAGACCCTGGCCGCCAAGGAGGCCGACCTCAAACGCCAGCGCGCCGCCGTCCAGCGCCTGCGAACCGTGGGCAGCCCACTGGGACTGCTCTCCGAACCGGTGACGGACCGCCTCAGCGACCTGCCGCCGGGCACACTGCGCTCCTCCGACCTGGACGCCCTGCTGGTCACGGAACGGATCTTCGGCCCACTGGGCGCCGCCATGCAGGCCGGCGTGCTCATCGTGCTGGCCACGCACCCCGGCCTGCGGGCCGAACAGGACCGGCTCGACGCGGCCGAGGCGGCCCTCGACGACAGCGTCGATCCCCACGACCCGCGCGTCGACGAACTCGCAGCACAGGAATTCGCCCACCACAAAGCCCTGCAGCAGGCCATCGAGGCGGCCGGACTGGACGCGGCCGACGAGGAGCTCTTCGAGACCTACGACGCAGGCCCGGAAGGGGAGGAGGACGCGCAGATGGGTGCCCTCGAAGCAGTCACCAAGATGCCCTACGACTACTCCCCCGCCCGGATGCGCTGCATCGAACTCACGGCACAACTCCTCGGCCAGGACGCCGCCGCACAGGACGGCTGATCGCCGGTGCCGCCGCCAACGCGCCCCGGCGGCCGGCCCCTCCGCACATGACCGACCGCATCAGGCGCCGGTGCCGAGCCGAAACGGAGAGTGGCATCCCAACCGGCCGTACGCGGGGATTCTGGACGGCTCTGCCAAAGATGATCGAGACCGATATGCGGGCTGCCTGCTGGCGAAGACTGCCGGGGAGCCAGATGCTGGTTACGCAATGCTGACGAGCGTGAAGGCCTGATGCCACCGTGGGTGACAAGAGCTCAACTTCCCCGGCCACCGACTGGGTCACGGTCGGAACGGACGACGGGCCGATGCGCGTCTTCACCGCTCGTCCGGCCGCGGCCGACCGGGCGGTGGTGGTGTTCCAGGAGGTGTTCGGGGTCAACGACTACATCCAGGACATCGCCCGGCGGTTCGCCGGCCGTGGCTGGCTCGCACTGGCCCCCAGCCTGTTCCACCGCGCAGGCGTGGAAACACTCCCCTACGACCGGCTCCCCGAGGCCCTGGAACTGGCGGACGCAACCGGGCCGGACGCCATCGTCACCGACGTCCGGGCCGTGCTCACGCACCTGGCCGAAATGGAGGGGATTCCCGTCGGCCGGTGCGTGCTGGTCGGGTTCTGCTTCGGGGGCCGGGTGGCATTCACCGCAGCCACGGGCGTGGACGGCCTGGGGGCCACGGTCGTCTTCTACGGCTCCTACATCGCCGCCGGCCCGCACGCCGTACTCGACCGCGCCGCCTCCATCGACTCGCCCATGATGCTGCACGTCGGCGCCGAGGACCACGTCATCACCGCCGACCAGGTCCAGGCGACCGAGAACGCCCTGCGCGCGGCCGGCGCCGACTTCGTCCAGCACGTCTACGAGAACGCCGGACACGCCTTCGCCAGCGACCACCGCTCCCAGGAATACCGCCCCGGCCCCGCCGAGACTGCCTGGCAACGCACCTGGGCCTTCCTCGACCGGCACGTCCCCACACCGGCCTGACACCTCACCGCCGCAGCTGCCCGCCGGTTCCACTCGGGATGAGCCGGCCGCCGTAGGCCTGGCCGCGGCAGATACGGCCCAGGCCGGCGCTGCTGCTCCGGCACTCCTTCATGACGGCGGTGGGGCCTGCTTCACCCTGGTGAGAAGCAAGTGGCGCATCCGTTCTGACAGGCGCGGAGTGTTCACGAGTAACCGCACGTGGTGCCGGGTCATCCCAGAGCGTGAAGTTTCCCCGTGATCTTGGACACGATGTCGTTATGCCGCGAGGGCCTGGTCTTGCCGGTAGCGCAGGCGGGTTTCGTGGGGTGTGAGGTAGCCTCAGTGGATGTGCTTGCGCAGGCGGCGTCTGTTGTAGAAGGTCTCGATGAAGTCGAAGACGGCGGCGCGGGCGGCGGTCCGACTGGGCCAGAAGCGGGTGCCGATCTCCTCTTTGAGGACGGCCCAGAAGCTTTCCGCGGCGGCATTGTCGAAGCAGCTCCCGGTCCGGCCCATGCTCTGCCGGTATCCCAACTCGCGGAGTCTGCCGCGGAGTTGTCCGGACGTGTATTCCGATCCGCGGTCGCTGTGGATCACGCATCCTGGTTCGAGGCGGCCCAGTGCGGCGGCCATGTCCAGGGCATCGACGACAAGCTCGGCGCGATGGTGGTCGGCCATCGAGTATCCGATGATCTCGCGCGTGGCCAGGTCCAGCCACGAGGCGAGGTAGAGCCAGCCCTCGGCCGTGGGGATGTAGGTGATGTCCCCAACAACTTTCGTTCCGGGGCGGGTGGCGGTGAAGTCCCGGCCGATCAGGTCCGGTGACGGGGCGGCCTTGGTGTCGGCCTTGGTCAGGCTGCGGCGGCCGGTGCGTCGAGTGTGCCCGGCGATGCCGTGTTCCCGCATGACCCGTGCCACCCGCTTGTGGTTGACCACTCGGCCCTGCCGGCGTAGTTCGGCGGTGACGCGCGGGACGCCATAGTTCCGCCGGGATGCGATGTGGATCACGGTGATCTCGTGCGCCAGGGCCTCATCGGCCTGCCGCCTCGCCTCGCGGGCCTCCGTTCCGGCTACCCACGCGTAGTAGGTGGAGCGGGCGGTTTTCATCACCCGGCACAACAGCGTGATCGCGTAGTTCGCCTTCTCCGCGTGGATGAACCGGCATATCTCGCTCACCGGTCGCTCTCCTTCACGAAGAAGGCAGTCGCTTTTTTCAGGATCTCGATCGTCTTCGCCTGCTCGGCGGTCAGCTTCCGCAGCCGCTTCAGCTCTTCGTCCCGGTCGGCGGCACTCTGGCCGGCCCGCCCGGCCGGGCCCGATCCGGCCTCCTGGGCGGCGCGATCCTTCTTCACCCAGCCCCGCAGGGACTCCGAGCTGATGCCGAGTTCCCGGGCGACCTCGGTCACCGTCCGCCCGGACGACCTCACGAGCTCGATCGCGTCCCGCTTGTACTCCTCGGAGTACCGCTTCGTGTACGTGCTTCCCACCTGGCGCTGCTTCCTCTGGGCTCTCACGTCCCAGTCTCCAGGTGTCCACGATCAAGGGGAAGCTTCAGCCGCGTCGGTTTGCGGTTTCCGTTGCGTCAACTTCTACGGTCGTGAGCGGGCCGGAGGGACCGGCCCGGCGAGGGAAGGCGAGGCGGGCCCATGGCCTGGTCGATCGCGGACGTGGCCCGGATGTCCGGGGTGACGTCCCGGACCCTGCGGCACTACGACGAGATCGGCCTCCTGCCGCCCGCGGGGATCGGGAGCAACGGCCACCGCTACTACGAGGAGGCCGGGCTGCTGCGTCTGCAGCAGATCCTGCTGATGCGGGAGTTGGGCGTGGCCTGCGGGAGATCCGGGCGGTCCTGGACAGCCAGGTCGACCGCGTGGCCGTGCTCCGCGAGCACCACCGGCGGCTGCTGGAGGAACGGGACCGGCTGGAGACGGCTGGCCCGCACGGTCGGCCGCACCATCGCCGAACTGGAGGAAGGCGAGGGCGACAGGGACATGGTGAGGATCAACAGGCCGGAGAACCTGTTCGAGGGCTTCGACGGGTCGGACCGCTCGGACGAGGCGCGCGAGCGGTGGCCGGAGCAGTGGGAGCAGTCGCGGCGGGCCGTCGGGACGATGACCGCCGAGGACACGGAGCGGTGGCAGCGCGAGGTGACGGCGCAGATGATCCGCTTCGCGGAGTTCATGGCGGCGGGCACGCCGGTCGACGACGCCGCGGTGCAGGCGGAGGTGGACGCCCATTACCGCGGGGTGTGCCGGTTCTGGACGCCGGACGCGGCGGCGTACAAGGGGCTGGGCCGGCACTACGCCGACGATCCGGAGTTCCGTGCGAACTATGACAGGATCGCCGACGGGCTGGCCGAGTACCAGTGCGCGGCGATGGCCGTCTACGCCGACGCCCGGCTGGGCTGACGGCTCTCTCCGCGCAGGCCGCTGTCCGGCCGGGGGCGGGGAGGGCTACTTCCGGAGCGGCGCACCAGGAGCGTGCCCAGCGCCGTCCGCCGGTGCACCACCGCCCGCCCCGCACGGGCCGTCGTGATCAGCCCCGCCCCGCGCAGCGCCGCCGCATGGGACGACGCGGTCGCGTTGCTGACGCCCAGGCGCCGCGCGAGGCCCGTCGTGGAGTGTTCGTCGGCCAGGACGAGCAGCGCGTCCAGGCGGGTCCGGCCGAGGACCGCCGCGAGGCCGTCCGCCGGGCCGGACGGGGCCGGCGGCAGGCCGGACGGGGCCGGCGGCAGGCCGGGGCCCGCGGGGTACGTCAGGGCGGGCGGTTCGCCGGGCGGACGGCAGATCAGGGGCGGCCCGTCCAGTGGAACGTGGGCAGGAGGACGAGGCCCCGGCCGTCGAGCCCGATGTTCTCGTCCGGGCCGGGGGACGGCAACTCCAGGACATTCGCGTGCAGTCGGGCGCCCGGGAGCAGGGAGGCCAGGGCGGCGCCGACCCCCTGCCTCCGCCACCGTCAGCGCATGGCGCGTGAACTCTCGCCGCGTGCAGCTCCTGCACCACCGGCCCACACCGGCCGCAGCACCGTCTCGAAGGCCGCGCGCTGCGCCCGGTGGACGAGCCGCCAGGCGTCGGCGTCCCCGCGGTACAGGCCGCGGATCCCAGGGCGGGGGCGGCGCCGGGTGCGCGGCGTACGCGCGTGCCAGCTCCGCGGACGAGGCGCGGCGGCGCGGGAGCGGACCGCGTCCAGGCCCTCCGCGAGCCCGTCCTCGTACACGTCGAGGAAGCGCGGGGCCACGCCGGCGGGGACCAGGTCGCCGAGCGGTTCGGCCGCGGCGGGGAGCGACCGGAGGAGCCGGTGGCGCCACCGGCCGAAGAGCAGTTCGTCCTCGCGGGCGAGGAGCATCGACAGCGCGGCGTTCAGCTCCTGGAGCGGCGCGGGCCGGGGCGCGAAGCGGACCCGGGCGAAGTCGGTGCCCGTGAAGTGGATGCGGATCACTGCGTCTCCCCGGCGGTTCCGCGCCATCGTTTCGCGCCGGGGCCTGAACCTTGGCCGGTGCTCCCCGGGGCGCGCCAGCATGCTCGTGCGGTCCGGCGGACGGCGCAAGGGCCGAAGTCACAGGCGTGAGGGAGAGTTTCGCGATGGCGAGTGGACCGAGTGGAGTGAGCCGACGGGCGGTCGTGGCCTCGGGGGCGGGGCTGCTGTTGTGGGGCGGGGGCGCCGCATGGGCGGGGACGGCGGGGGCGGCCGGGGGCCGGTTCGTACCGCGGCTGCCGGCGCCGACGGGCCCGCATCCGGTCGGGTCCGTTCCGCTGTACCTGGTCGACCGGTCGCGGCCCGATCCGTGGGACGCGGGGATCGCCGTGCGCGAGGTGATGGCGACGGTGTTCTATCCGGCGCGGACGGTCCGGGGGTATCCGGCCGGGCGGCAGATGGACCGGGACGCGGTGGAGCTCTTCGGGCAGATCGACGTGCCGGTGCACGGGCTCCCGGCCGCCGGTGTCGACTGGGCGGGCATCGCGTCGCACGCGCACCCGGGCGCACCCGTGGCGGCCGGGCGGCGACGGCCGGTGCTGGTGTTCAGCCCCGGGGGCGGCGAGCCGCGCGCCATGGGCACGTCGCTCGCGGAGGAACTGGCCTCCCGGGACTACGTGGTGGTGGCCCTCGACCACCCCGGGGACTCCAGCGAGGTCGCCTTCCCGGTGGCGCGGGCGGGGCGGGACCGGGTGCGCCCGACGGCCCTGACCCCGGTGATCGGGACGGAGACCTTCCGGACCATGGTCGCGACGCGGGTCGCGGACATCCGTTTCGTGCTGGACGAGCTGGCGGCCGGGCGGGCCCTGCCCGAGGAGATCGGGCGGGCGCTCGATCCGCGGAGGGTGGGGCTGTACGGGCATTCCGCCGGGGGGACGGCCGTCGCGGAGGCGATGCACGAGGACCGCAGGGTCCGGGCGGCGGTCAATCTGGAGGGGTATCTGGACGATCCGGCGGGGGAGTTGTTCCCTGTGGCGCGTGAGGGGACCGGTCGGCCGCTGTTGCTGGTGGGGACGGACGGCTTCGACGACGCGCGGTTCGAGCGGTCGTGGGGGGCCGTGAGGGGCCGGGTGTCACGGAGGCGGATGGTGTCCGCCACGCACTGGGTGTTCAGCGATTACGCGGCGCTGGCCCCGCAGTTGGAGGCTGCCGGGCTGATGAGCACGGGGGCCCGGAGGGCGTTGGTGGGGTCGTTCTTCGCGGAGTGGCTGCCGTGGGTGCGGTGAAGGAGTGGCGGTTCGTTTTACTGGGTTTGTGCCCCGGACCCGCCCTTTCGCCGTTTCCCCGGGGAGACCCCGGACCCCATTCGCCCTTCGGGCGAAGTCCTCAAGCGCCGGACGGGCTGAAAATCAGCCCGTCCGGCGCTTGAGGACACCGCGGCTCACGCCGCCTCCGCGCTCCCCGGCGCCCGCATCCGGCGCTGTCCCCACGCCCCCAACGGCTCCAGCGCCGCGTTCAGTTCGCGGCCCTCGTCCGTCAGGGTGTACTCGACCTTCGGCGGCACGGTGTCGTGCACCTCGCGGTGGACGATGCCGTCCGTCTCCAGTTCGCGCAGCTGCTGCGCCAGGACCTTCTCGCTGATGCCGGAAGCGCCCGGCGCAGTTCCCCGAACGGCGCGGCCGGTCCCGACCTCCCAGAGGACGAGGACCTTCCATTTGCCCTCGATGACGTGCATGGCCGCGTCGATCGGGCAGTGGTACGGCAGCTGTTTGGTCATGATCCCATCGTGACGTGAGGCGCGGCGTCAGAAGACGTCGGGGCACCAGGGGCGGCGGGAGGTCCGCAGCAGGGTGTCCGCGCGGGGCGGCCGCCCCGGGGCGGTCCTCCGTGACGCGGCCGACCGCGGCGAGGCGGACGGCGGACTCGTCGCCGAGCAGCAGACAGCCCAAATCGCCTGCGGAGAGGGAGAGTTCCGCGGGGCGGTCGGTCGGGGTGCAGCTCGCGCCGTCCTCCGCGGCGTCCAGGAGCCAGCGGCCGGCCGCGTACCCGTCCGGGTCGGCGACCTCGACGACGAGCGAGCCGGGGACGGCGTACGTCCGCGCCTCCAGCAGCGCCGGGACGTCCAGCGGGGCGCAGCCACAGGGAGTCGGCCTGCGTGGTGATGCGGGCGGCCCGCTGGTCGGGCAGCAGCAGCGGCAGGATGTCGTCGGCAGCGCGCAGGCCGCTGTTGACCTTCATGATCCCAGTCGGACGTCAACAGGAAGTGCCACAGGGCGCGTTCCGCGGCGGGGGTGGCCGCGATGAGGTCGCGCACGGTCGCCGTGTTCTGCGGGCGCTTGGCGGACCAGGTCTCGTCGACGGTGTAGGTGAGGAGCCCGTCGACGGTGCCGTCCGGCGCGGCGGTGGAGGACGTGGAAGGGCTCGGTCCAGTCGGGCCGGGCGAGGTCGCCGGTGGCGAAGCGCCACCACCGCTCGTCGCGGTCGACGACGCCGTGCCGGGTGGCGCGCACCCGCTCGTGCAGGGCGGGGGCCAGCGCGCGCACGGTCGCGCCGTCCACGAAGTCCAGGCGGCCGCCGTCGTCCGGGGTGGAGCGGCGGCGGTCCAGTCCGGTCCGGGCGGTGTCCACCTCCCAGACGGCGATCGGGGCGGCGGGGCCGAAGCCGAACCGCCCGTAGATCGGGTACTCGGCGGCGAGCAGCGTCGCGCCGGTGTCCCCGCGTTCCTTGGCGGCCCGCAGGTCCCGCTCCATCATCGGCTGAGCAGGCCGCGCCGGCGGTGCGTCGCCGAGACGGTCACGTTGGTGACCGCGCTCACCGGGACCGCCGCGCCGCCGGCAGCGTGAGCTGCTGGGCGAAGCTGCGGAAGGTGCCCACGCAGCGGCCGCGTCGAAGGCGCCCTGCGTCCGGGAGAAGTCGATGCCGCCCCGGCGGCCCTCGATCTCCTCCTTGGTGGCGGGGGTGGAGATGTGGAAGCCGGTGCGGACGCCGAGGAACCAGTCCCCGAGTTCGGTGCCGTCGATGGTCCGTATGGTGGTGGCCGTGCTCATGGCCGCACGGTAGGAGACGGGAGGCGGCGGGCGCACCTTCATTTCCCCCGGGGGCCCGCCGTTCCGGCCGTTACGGCCGCTCGGGGACGCCGCCACCCGTCTCAGGGCAGCAGGTCGTCCACCTGCGCCTCCCCTTCGCGGTACCTGCGGGCGATCTCGGCGCCGCAGTCGTCCGCGGTGCGCTGGAGCCGCCGGCGACGGCCGGAGACGTGCCGCTCGTACGCGCCGAGCCGCAGCCGGGCGGCGCGCAGCTCGCCGTCCGTGCGGGCGGCCAGGTCGGACAGGGCGACCTCGCCGAGCATGTCCTCGGCCAGCCGCCGGTACTCCTCCGCGTGCGCGTGCCCAGCGTCACGTGGCGGGCGGAGGAGCGGTGCGCCGGACGGGCCGTCGGCGAGGATCTCCGACAGCCGGTCCACCAGGGGCTCCGCGGTCGCGTCGGCCGCGTCGGCCCGCTGGGCCAGCTCGGCCCGGAGGATGTCGATCCGGCCCTGCAGCAGCCGGCGCACATAGCTGAGGTCGGCCTCCTCCTGCCGGGCCTCCCGGCGCAGCGCCCGCAGCTCCGGGAGGCGGAGCTCGCCGAGGTGGCGTACGGGCACGTCCGCGGAGCCGGCCCGAGCGCTGGCTCGGCGGCCTCGCGTTCAGACTGTCCACGGCGTCCCTGAGGGTCTTGAGGTGGTCCTCTGTGGTGAGGTGGCCTTCGGCGGGTGTGGTCATGCGGCTCCGTCCCCTCGCGCGCCGGGTGCGAACGCGTCGCCCGCACGTCGCATGCACGCATCGTGCCACTGCCCCCGGCCCCGCCGCAGTCGCTCTCCACCCGAACGGCCCCGAACGGGCGCCAGGCATCATGGACGCCATGCGTGCTGTGGTGCAGAGGGTGAACGGGGCTTCGGTCGTGGTCGACGGCCGGACGGTCGGCGAGATCGTCGGCGAGGGACTGTGCGTGCTGGTCGGCGTGACGCACGACGACACCCCGGAGAAGGCGGCGCAGCTCGCCCGCAAGCTGTGGTCCGTACGGATCCTCGCGGACGAGAAGTCGTGTTCGGACGTGGGGCGCCGCTGCTCGTGATCTCCCAGTTCACGCTTTACGGTGACGCGCGGAAGGGGAGGCGTCCGACGTGGAACGCGGCGGCGCCGGGGGCGGTGGCGGAGCCGCTCGTCGACGAGGTCGTGGCGGGGTTGCGGGGGTTGGGGGCGCGGGTGGAGACGGGGGTGTTCGGGTCGGACATGAAGGTGTCGTTGACGAATGACGGGCCGTTCACGGTGGTGGTGGAGGTGTGAGGGGTTTGCTCCCCGCTCCGCCCTAATCCGTTTTCGCAGGGGCTGCGCCCCTGCGTCACCCCGCCGGGGGCTTCGCCCCCTGGACCCCCGAAACCGCGCTCCGCGCGATTGTCCTCAAGCGCCGACGGGCTGAAGAGCCCGTCCGGCGCTTGAGGACTTCGCCCGAAGGGCGAATGCGTACCCCTACGGCTCGACCACGACCTCCTGCGTCGCCGCCGTCCCTTCCCCCACCACCAACCCCGCATCCACCGGAACATTCCGCTTCACCAGCGCCAGCGCGATCGGCCCCAGCTCGTGATGGCGCGCCGACGTCGTCACGAAGCCAGCTGCCGCCCCTCGGGGCCGTCCGTCGCCAGGCGGACCGGCGCGCCGTGCCCGGGCAGGTGGACCTCGCTGCCGTCGAGGTGGAGGAAGACCAGCCGCCGCGGCGGCTTGCCCAGGTTCTGGACGCGGGCGACCGTCTCCTGGCCGCGGTAACAGCCCTTCTGCAGATGGACCGCCGTACCGATCAGCCCCACCTCGTGGGGGATCGTCCGGTGGTCGGTCTCCAGACCCAGCCGCGGCCGGTGCGCCTCGACGCGCAGTGCCTCGTAGGCGAGGACGCCCGCCGCGGGCGCGTGGTCGGCGGCGAACGCGCCGACAGCCGCTCGCGCGGGAGGAAGAGGTCGCGGCCGTGGGACGTCTCGCGGACGACGACGCCGTCGGGGGAGGGCGCGATCGAGCGGCCGCAGGTGGACGACCGCGAACTCGTCCGTCCGGTCGGCCACCTCCACCCGGTAGAAGAACTTCATGCTCTCCAGATAGGCGGCCAGCTCGCCCTGCGTGCCCGGCTCGACGTGCGCCCAGACCGTCTCGCCGTCGTCGACGAGGTAGAGCGCGTGCTCGATGTGGCCGTTCCGGTGAGGATCAGCGCGTCCGTCGCCTGCCCGGGCGGCAGTTCGGTGACGTGCTGGGTGATCAGCAGGTGCAGCCAGCTCAGCCGCTCGGGGCCGGAGACGGTGACCACCCCGCGGTGGGAGAGGTCGACGAAGCCGGAACCGTCGGCGAGGGCACGCTGTTCGCGGAACAGGTCGCCGTAGTGCGCGGCGACGCCTTCGTCCGGGCCCTCGGCGGGGACGGCGCCGGGCAGCGACATCAGAGGGCTCTTCGATTGACGCAGCATGCGCCCAGCCTACGACTCGGCGGAATCGGCCTCCGCCCGGCAGGAGGAGCACCGGCCGAAGATCGCGAAGTGCTTCATGTCCGTGTCGAAGCCGAATTCCGAGCGGAGCCGGGCCGTGAACTCGTCCGCCACGGACAGATCCGCCTCGATCACCCGGTGCAGTCCCGGCAGACGAGGTGTATGTGGTCGTGCCGGTCCGCGAGGTGGTACGTGGGAGCCCCGTGCCCGAGGTGGGCGTGGCTGACCAGGCCCAGTTCCTCCAGGAGCTCCAGCGTCCGGTAGACGGTGGAGATGTTGACGCCACGGCGGTCTTCCTGACCTCGGTGAGGATGTCGTCCGGCGTCGCGTGCTCCAGCCGGTCCACCGCCTCCAGCACGAGCTGGCGCTGGCGGGGTCAGCCGGTAGCCGCGCCTGCGGAGATCGCTCTGCCAGTCGGTGTGCCACCACGCTCCCAGTCTAGGTGCGCTCACGCCTCCCGGACCCCCTTCAGTAGCGGGCCAGGGCCGCGATGGCGTCGGGGTTGCGCGGGCCTCTCGACGAGGTCGACGTAGTCCAGGACGAAGATCCGCTGTGCTTGACGGCGGGGACGTCCTTCAGCGGCGGGTAGGAGAGCAGGAATTCCTTCTTCTGTTCGGCGCTCACCGCCCCGTAGTTGTTGATCACGATCACCTCGGGCCGGCGGTCCACCACCGTCTCCCAGCTCACCGTCGTCCAGGTGTCCTTGAGGTCGCCCATCACGTGGTCGCCGCCGGCCTTGGTGATGATGTCGTGCGGGCCCGCGAACGCGCCCGAGGTGACGGGCTTGTCGCGGCCGTCGTCGTAGAGGAAGACGCTCGGCCGCTTCCCGTCCTTCGGGATGCCCGCCTGCGCGTCCGCGACCTTCTTGCGGAAGTCGGCGACGAGCTTCGCCGCCCGGTCCTCCACGTCGAAGATCTTCCCGAGCGTGGTGAGGTCGGTGTACAGCGCCTCCAGCGGCGGCATCACGCCGCGCTCGTTGCCGGAGCCGCTGCGGCAGGACTCGGTGAGGACGTACGAGCCGATGCCGAGCTTCTTCAGCGACGCGGGGGTGAAGTTGTCGCCCTCGCCGAAGCCGTAGTTCCAGCCCGCGAAGACGAGGTCGGCCTTGGCGTCGAGCACCATCTCCTTGTTGATCTGCTTCTTGGAGAGCCACTTGACCTTGCCGTAGCCGTCCTTCCAGGGGACGTCCTGGCGGCTGGCGCGGTAGTCGGGGGCCACATAGCCGGCCATGTGCTTCTCCAGCCCCAGCGCGAACATGATCTCGGCGATGCCGACGTCATTGGTGACCACGCGCTGCGGGGCCTTGTCGTACGTGGTCTTCACGCCGCAGTTGGAGACGGTGACGGGGTAGTGGGCGGACGACCGGGGCTTCTCCTCCGATCCGGAGACCTTCGCGCCGCACCCGGCCAGGGCGACGACGGGGATCAGGGCAACTGCTGTACGGGCGGTTCGCATCACGGAGGTCATCACGGAGGTCCTCATCGGGGAAGGCGGTCGAAGAGCAGCTGCGGCGCCCCGGTCTCCGGGTGGGGCACCCGGTGCGCCCGTACGCCGAAGACGTCGGCCAGCAGCCCGGTGGTGAGCACCTCGCCGGGCGGGCCGGACGCGACGAGGCGGCCGCCGGCGACGACGTGCAGGACGTCGCAGTGGGTCGCGGCCAGGTTGAGGTCGTGCAGGGCGGCCAGCACGGTGAGCCCGGACTCCCGTACCAGCGCGAGGACTTCGAGCTGCTGGCTGATGTCCAGGTGGTTGGTCGGCTCGTCCAGCACCAGCACCTTCGGCTGCTGGGCCAGGGCGCGGGCGATCAGCACGCGCTGCTTCTCGCCGCCGGAGAGGGTGAGGAAGCCGCGCTCGGCGAGGTGTCCGGCGCCGACGCGCTCCAGGGCCGACGCGCAGACCTCCCGGTCCTCGGTGCTCGTCCGCAGGGCCGACCGCTGGTGCGGCAGCCGGCCCATGGCGACGATCTCGGCGACGGTGAAGTCGAATTCGCTGCCCGACTCCTGCGGCAGCGCCGCGAGCCGCCGGGCCCCCTCGCGGGCGTCGAGGGCGTGCGCGTCGTCGCCGTCCAGCAGCACCCGCCCGTGTGTGGGCCGCAGCGCGCGGTAGACGCATCGGAGCAGGGTGGACTTGCCGCTGCCGTTGGGCCCGACGATGCCGACGAACTCGCCGGATCCGACGCGCAGTTCGACGTCCCGGACCAGCCGGGCGCCGGCGATCTCGACGGACAGGTCCTCGATGTCGACGCGCATCAGGCACCCCCGAAGACGTAGCCGCGGCGGCGCATCAGCAGGACGAAGCAGGGCACCCCGATCACCGAGGTGATCACCCCGACGGGCAGCTCGATCGGGGCCAGCAGCAGCCGTGAGACGACGTCCACCCACACCAGCAGCACCGCGCCCAGCAGCGGCGCGACGGCCAGCACCCGGCGGTGGTCGGCGCCGACCAGCATCCGGGCGGCGTGCGGGACCATCAGCCCGACGAACCCGATGGCGCCGCTGACCGCGACCACGGCCCCGGTGACGGCCGCCACCATGACGAACAGCACCCGGCGCCGCCGCTCGGGGTCCACGCCCAGCGCGGAGGACGTCTCGTCGCCCATGGCCAGGACGTTCAGACCGCGGGCCGTGCGGAAGAGGTAGCCGAGGCCGAGGAGGACGGCCGCGGCGGCCAGCGGGACGGACTGCCAGCTCGCCCCGCCCAGGCTGCCCAGCAGCCACATCATCGCGGAGCGGGCCGCGTCGCCCCGGTCCGCGCTGAAGACCATCAGCGCGGTGATCGCGGAGAAGCCGTAGTACATGGCCGTACCGGTGAGCACCAGCCGCAGCGGCGTCAGCCCGTGCCGGGTGCGGGCGGCGGCGTACACCAGGGCCATGGAGGCCAGCGCCGAGAGGAACGCGGCGCTGGACAGCGCCCAGACGCCGAGCGAGCCGAGCGCGCCGAAGAGCAGCACCGTGTTGGCGCCGACGGCGGCCCCGGAGGAGATGCCGAGGACGAACGGGTCGGCGAGCGCGTTGCGGATCAGCGCCTGGGTGGCCACGCCGACGGCGGAGAGCCCGGCGCCCACCACGGCGGCCAGCAGGGCGCGCGGGAAGCGGAGTTCCCAGACGATGGTGTAGGCGGAGACCTCGTCCGCCCCGATCTCCCCGCCGGTCAGCCCCGCGCGCAGATAGCGCAGGACGTCGCCCCAGCCGATGCCCGAGGAGCCGAGCCCCACGCAGCAGAACACGGAGACCAGCAGGGCGATGCCCAGCCCGGTCACGAGGGGTGGCAGCGGCAGCCGCCGGGACGGGGGTATGGCACCGGGGGGCATGGGGTGGTTCGCCTTCGCCTCGGGCCATGGCCTGGGCGGTACGGCGTACGCACCGAGGAGCGCCCCGCGCCGCGAGGGCGCGGGGGCCTCCCCTCGCAGTCCACGGCGAGTTGTCAGGAGCCGGCGCCGCCGCGGGTGATCGGGCTCGCAAGGGGGATGCCTTGCTTACCGTTGCGGGTCAGCGCCGGACTCTCACCGGACTTCCCCCGCGGGGCGCTGTGAGCGGCCGTCGTTACGGCTGCTCGGGGTTGTACGGGGTGCCGTCCTGGCGGAAGAAGGAGACGCCGTCGGGCAGGTCGTCCGGCAGGTTCCGGGCCCACTCCTCCAGGGCGGCGACGTCGGCGGTCTTCTTCAGCTGCGCCGACATGTAGGGGCGGAGCGGCACCTCGGGGGTGGCCTTCTCGCCGACCCACATCAGGTCGCCCTTGACGTAGCCGTAGAGGCGCTTGCCGCCGGAGTACGGGCCGGACGCGGCGGTCCGCGCGACCGCGTCCGTCACGATGTCGATCTGCGGCTTCTTGTCGGCCAGCTCGCCGTACCAGACCTCGACGATGCCCTGGTCGCGGATCATGACGACCTCGACCTGGCGGTTCTTGTCGATCCGCCAGTAGCCGCTCTCGGTCTCCAGCGGGCGCACCTTGTTGCCCTCGGCGTCGAGCACCCAGCTGTGCGACGTGTACTCCAGGAAGTCCCGGCCGTCGTGGGTGAAGGTGACTTCCTGGCCGAAGTTGCACTTCTCGGAACCGGGGAAGTCGGCGACGCCCGCACCCTCCCACTTGCCGAGGAGGAAGACGAGGGGGACCAGGTCCCGGTGCAGGTCGGAGGGAATCTCGATCATGAGCTCAGACGATCTGTAGGGGTGAACAAGGAGGTCAGCGCTGGCCCTGGTACAGCTTCTTCCAGGTCAGCCCGGCGAACGCGAGAACGCCGACGGCGACCAGGACCAGCAGGGCGGTGAAGAAAGCCTCAAGCACGAGCGCGCTCCTCGGTCGGAGTGAGGGTGTTTACGGACCGGGTCGAGTCTAGTCGGAGGGGCTGCCCCCGGCTCTGTGAGGTCCGTCCCGGCCCGCGGGGAGCGCCCCCTAGAGTGACCCCATGCGGAAGAAGCTCGTGATCAAGGTGACGGCGGGCGCGGACGCGCCCGAGCGGTGCTCGCAGGCGTTCACGGTGGCGGCCGTCGCCGTGGCCAGCGGGGTCGAGGTGTCTCTCTGGCTGACCGGTGAGTCGTCCTGGTTCGCGCTGCCGGGGCGGGCGGCGGAGTTCGAGCTGCCGCACGCGGCGCCGCTGCCCGAGCTGATCGACGGGATCCTGGCGGGCGGCGGGATGATCACGGTGTGCACCCAGTGCGCGGCCCGGCGGGACATCGAGGAGAAGGACCTGATCGAGGGCGCGCGGATCGCCGGCGCGCAGGTCTTCGTCGGCGAGGTCATGGCGGACGACGTGCAGGCGCTCGTGTACTGACCGGCTATCTGTGGTCCCGGTCGTCCAGTTCGTTCCACCAGCGGTCCGACTCGGGGTCCCCGGTCTCGTCCCACCAGCGGTCGTCCGGGCCCCGGCGGTTGGCCACGACGGCGGCCACCGGCGGGATGACCATGGCCGCCAGGCACATCCCGATGGCCGCGGGCACCGACCAGAGCCGCACGACGGCCCAGGCCAGGACGAACAGTCCGATACAGGTGCCCATCATGGCGAAGTACACGTGCCGTCGCCGTGCGTACATAAGTCAACGGTACGGCGGCGAAAGCCCCGCGGCGAGGGCCGCGCCCCTGGTGGGGGGCGCGGCCCCGGCGCATGTCAGACGGCGATGGCGACCTCGGACAGGCCGCCCTTCTGCGCCACCACCGTGCGGTCGGCCGTCGCGCCCGGGACGAGCGCGCGGACGGTCCACGTGCCCTCGGCCGCGTAGAAGCGGAACTGCCCGGTCGCGGAGGTGGGGACCTCGGCGGTGAACTCGCCCGTGCTGTCCAGCAGGCGGACGTAGCCGGTGACGGGCACGCCGTCACGGGTCACGGAGCCCTGGATGGTCGTCTCACCGCTTCTGGCGGTCGAGGCGTCGGGGCCGCCGGCCTGTGCTCCACACATGATGATCCTTACGGTCGGTCTCGTCGTTGGTCGGACACAGCGTTGGTCGGACACAGCGGGGTCAGTTGGCGCCGAGCTCGATCGGCACGCCGACGAGGGAGCCGTACTCGGTCCACGAGCCGTCGTAGTTGCGGACGTTGGCCTGGCCGAGCAGCTCGTGCAGCACGAACCAGGTGTGCGCGGAGCGCTCGCCGATGCGGCAGTACGCGATGGTGTCCTTCTCGAAGTCCAGCCCGGCGTCCGCGTAGAGGGAGCGCAGCTCGTCGTCCGACTTGAACGAGCCGTCGTCGTTGGCCGTCCTCGACCAGGTGACGTTGCGGGCGGTGGGGATGTGGCCCGGGCGCTGCGACTGCTCCTGCGGCAGGTGCGCGGGGGCGAGCAGCTTGCCGCTGAACTCGTCGGGGGAGCGGACGTCGATCAGGTTGAGGTGGCCGACGGCGGCGAGCACGTCGTCGCGGAAGGCGCGGATCGAGGTGTCCTGCGGCTGCGCCCGGTACTCGGTGCGGGGGCGCTTCGGCACCTCGGCGACCAGGTCGCGCGAGTCGAGCTCCCACTTCTTGCGGCCGCCGTCCAGCAGGCGGACGTCCTCGTGGCCGTAGAGCTTGAAGTACCAGTAGGCGTACGCGGCGAACCAGTTGTTGTTGCCGCCGTAGAGGACGACGGTGTCGTCGTTGGCGATGCCCTTCTCGGACAGCAGCTTCTCGAAGCCCGCCTGGTCGACGAAGTCGCGGCGGACCGGGTCCTGGAGGTCGGTCTTCCAGTCGATCCGGATCGCGGACCTGATGTGGTTCTTGTCGTAGGCGGAGGTGTCCTCGTCGACCTCGACGATGACGGTCCTCGGGTCTCCCGCGTCGATGCGGGCCTGGATCCAGTCGGCGTCCACCAGGACGTCACTGCGGCTCATGCTGTTTCTCCTCCGGGGCAGTTGCGGTGTGCGCCGGAACGCCGTACGGCGTGCGGCGGTGGTGCGGGGAGGGGCCGTGAGCGGCCGGAAAGATGAGGGAGAGGGAGTGAACTCCCCGTCAGGAAGGGCGACACAGGGTGGCGGCCATGCGGCCGAGGTCGACTGCCCGCCGCTTCGTGAGATCCGCCTGTCGCCTCATGGTGCCGATCGTAGGGACGGTGGGGGAGATGTGTCACCGTTTCGCCGGATGCTGAGATGAAGTGTCCCGGTATGTGGGATAGATGGCACCTCCCCCGGATCGTTCTCAGCCCGCCAGGCGGACGTCCGTCCCGCCCAGCTCGATGTCGATGCCGTCGGACGCCGGGGTGACCTTCGTCAGCTTCACGCCCCGCGGCAGGCCGGTGATCTGCCGGTCGAAGTCGGTCTTCTTGCGGATCAGACCCTCCAGGCCGGGCAGGTCGTCCGGCACCTTCTCGGCGTGCACCCGCACCGTCGTGCCGTCCACCAGGCTCACCGTGGACAGGACGCTGCGCCGGACCTGGCCCATCGGCAGCGGCAGGCTGCCGGTGACCTTGACCAGACCCTGGCCGGCGGCGTCCTTTCCGCCGTAGCCGGTGGTGATCCCCATGCCCGCCCGCTTGCTCAGGTCCGCGTAGGAGATGTGGGCCGTGCCCGTGACCCGGTCGGCGACGGCCGAGGTGAAGCTGGAGTCGATCTCCCACGCCGTGCAGGGTCGTGTCGAAGTCGGTGACCTGGACCGTGTGCTCGCCCGTGCCGGCGGTGACGCCGCCGTTCAGCGAGACCTCGACCTCGTCGAGCTTCTTGCCGGCGATCTGGGTCAGGAAGGGGAATCCCTTGATGGAGACGTCCGGTGTGCCGGACATGCTCTGGCTGTCGCGTATCTTCTCCGCGACCTTCTTCTCCGCGTACCAGACCGCCGCCCGGTCGGCGGCCACGAACAGGCCCGCCAGGACCACGGCGACGATCAACAGGGTGCGTATGGCGCGCATCGGGTGACGATCCCCCAGGTTCGGTTGGCCCATTTGCCTTTCGGCGAGCCTAACCGGGAGCCCGGGGAAACCCGTCAGAACAGCATCCGGCCCACGACGTACACCGCGGGCGAGGCCAGCGCCAGCGGCAGGGCCACGCCCGCCGTCATGTGGACGAAGCGCGACGGATAGTCGTAGCTCGCCACCCGCAGGCCGGTCAGGGCGCAGGCGCCGGCCGCCAGGCCCAGCAGGGCGGCGGACGGGCCGGCGTGGACGATCTGTCCGCCCAGGACGCCCGCGCCCGGCGGCCGCGGCCAGCGCGATCACCGGTGCGGCCAGGGAGGGCAAGCGGGAGGGCCCGGGCCAGCACCGCCGCCGCGACGGGGCGAGGGCGCCGACGACCACGGCGTCCGGGTCCGCCGCCAGGTGGCCGGCCGCGAGGACGGCCAGCGCCGACGAGGCGCGGCGGTCGTCAGCCCGTACAGCCGCTCGTCCGCGCCGGCGCGGCTGCGCAGCTGGAGCACGACGACCAGCAGCAGCCAGACGCCCATCGTGCCGATCATCACCGTGGGCGCGTGCACCCGCTCGGGTGGCCCAGCAGACCGGCGTCGGCGGCCAGGCCGCCGAGGAACGCCAGCGCGATGCCCTGCCGGGCCGGCCACATCCCGTTCAGCCGGAACCAGCCCGCGGCCGTCACGCCTGGAGGAGGCACCACGGGGACGGCCAGCGCGTACTGCCCGACGTGCGCGGCGGCCGCGACGAGGACCGCGAGGACGGCCGTCAGCAGCGCGGGCCGGGAAACCGGGGGAGAGGATCTGCGGGCGGCCTCGCCCTGGCCTTCTCGGCGGCCGTCATCGGACGGGCCGGCTCCCCGGGCGCGGCGGCCGCCGGCGCGGGGACCGGCGGATGCGCGGGGCGCGGGCTCCGGCTCGTACGCGGGCGCCGCGGCGGCCTGCCGGTGCTGCGGCCAGGCGGCCTGCGCCTGGGCATGGGGCTGCGCGTGCGCCTGGGGCTGCGCGGGGCCGCCGTTAGGACGGCTCGGCCACCGGCAGCTGCTGCTGCTGCCAGGCCTGCGCGTCCCAGGTCTGCGTCTCCCACGTCTGCGTCGGCTCGTCCGCCGCAGGTGCCCAGTCCTGCCGGCCACCGGCGGACGGCCACTGCTGCTGATGCTGCGGGGCGTAGCCGTAGTCGTACGCGCCCGCCTGCGTGCCGTAGGGCTGCTGCTGGGCCTGCTGCTGTGGCGGCTGCTGCTGCGGCTCGTGCGGGGCGTACGGATCGGGGTGGGGCTGCTGGCCGTACGGATCGTACGGGTCGCGGTAGTGGTCGCTCATCGTGCCGGTTCTCACCCTCCTGCGAAGGGCGGGAGCACTTCCACGGTGCTGCTCGTGCCAGTCGGACCGTGAGTGCTCGGCGGGTGCCGCCGGGTCGCATGTCCACGTAGGTAAGGGAGCAGCTGCGTCGAGGACGCGCGTCGACTCCGGGCGCACGCTGTGAGGGGTGTGATGTAGAGGCCGCGTAGCGCTCGGGCAGAAAAATGAAGGGTAACACATGCGTCATCGTCCCGGCGCCTTCGAGCAGGCGGTCGCGGCGGGCTTAGCGAGCTCCGTCTGCCGCGGTCACGGCGCGTGTGAACTTCGGTCCGCCGGCCCAGTACCGGGATTCGCTGCCAGAGCGGTCAGGCGTCCGACGATTCGAGCAATTAGGCCCGCTGGGCCTGGATGAAACGAGGGGACGAGGGGACAAATTGCGGAGTCATCTTGTCGAGTCAAGGCCGTCAATCGCGATCAAAGCAGTTGGGTCGGGAGTAACGACTTTGAGGGTCATTGAGCCTGTTCTTAACTAATCGAGGATTGGGGTTACCTATTGTTAGTTTCCTGTTATGTTGCGTGTCGATCACAAGGCCTTCCGGTGGAATGATATAGGGGGAATATAGACTGCACACACGTGCGTACTAGTCTGCACTTTATATTGGGATTCGGATCGTGGCCCTAAGCTACCGACATTCTTCGGGTATGATATAAGCAAATAACGATAGAACGTAACAAAAGTCAAGGTCAATCCACGTCCGGTCTGTATATGCTACAACTGGGAGATTTCAAAAAAAGAAGTGGAAAGGAATGGTTATGTTATAGGGATTAGTCCTATATGTGGCGTTCGGGATAGATGCTGAGCCGATGTAAAAAAAAAAGCAGGGATTATGGTGTTTCCCGAAGATATGACCTGTGTACCGCTGCCTGTCGTGTTTGGCTATGCAGCTCTCAGGGCATGAGGACCTTGGGAGGGGGAGCTCTGAAGTAAAGAATGAATTAGGCCCAAGGAAGAATACTAATCTTCGAAGCGCTTAGGCTAGCATCAAAGCGCGACGTGGGGGGAGAGCGAGGCACTCCTTGGCCTTGCGACCTTGTGAGTGGGTGCATCAGTTTTGTTTTAAGGTTCATCTGATCTCATATGCAGCTCGTTGGAGGTTGGGGGAGTTCCAGTCATGCGCTTGCTAGTCATGTAAGGGGGGGGGGAAAGAGCACCCTGGCATGCTTATCGGTCGGTCCTATTAGTCCCATGAGCAAGAGATCCCAGAAAAAAAAAAAAATGAAGAGGAAAAAAACAATAAAATTAATATAACTAGGTCAAAAAAAAAAAAAAAATCGCAAGCTTACATTGGTAAAGCGTCAATAGCTGCTTAAATGTGTCTTTGTTGATCTCCTTTGCGTCACCTGAGTAGCTACTGATCTCAGCTCACCGTGGCGCTTCCTGATGATCGCTCGTTGCCCCGCACTGGGTGTCTTCTTACGTATTCGTTTACCTGGCTCGCATCGATGGCGCCCTGTGTACTTAACGGCGCCCGGGACAGGCGCCTTTTATGGCGCTCGTGACCGCGATCGCTGCGGGGTGCTCTCTCCGGTCTTCGAACCGGGTAGAAGCACAGGGGGGGCGCGGTGTCTCTCGCGCTTGCCGCTACGAGGTGGGACGTTTCGGGGCGCGAGAGGCGGGGGGGAAGACACTAGGAGGGGAGGGTTGGTGGGCGAACCTGGGGAGAAGGGGGGGGAGCAGACTAGAAGGGGGCGTACAGGAGGAAAGGCGGGGTGCTCCGTCATGTAAAAAAAGTATCATACGTCACTGGGGGGGGGCTCCATAGGTTGCATATGCTTACTCGAAAAAACAGGACTGACGTCATAACTCGAATCCTCGTCAGCACAGTTTCGGGCAATGCTCGCACGCATTGAGTGTCGTGCTTACGCTGATGGTCACAGGGGTCATGCCGCAACTTCAGTAGGCAAAAACAGGATGTGGGCGTTCGGCGGCGATCGTAGATGGCGTCCGTCATACGCAGGCGTGCCACATGGTCACGGCACTGCGCTGGCGAATGGCCGTGCCCGGTGCTCGCACGATCGTGGCTTCGCTGGGGGATCGTTAGTTACGAACTAGGGGGATGGTCAACGCGGCTGCGGCCGGTCTTGTGACGCCGGCGTCCAGTAAGGCGCATCAGACGACTGGTGTTGGCACTGATAAGCTTGTCGCTAGTCAGGCATGAACCAGATCGACCTGGCCATTCCCGCGTTGATCACTGCGGCCTATTTCTGTTCGCGGCGACGACCCGTGCCGCGAAGAGATCTTGGCTTATCTGCATGTCAGACTCACACGGTGAGTCTGTCTTCCTCCCGCCCTCTATCTCAAGCTAGGAGCACTACACACTAGAGGAAAGGTATTAGTCAAGTAGATCGCAGATGCATAGGAGGGCAATCGGTGTAGGTTATATAGCGAGAAACGTTCCTCGTTCCGCTGGCGGATTGGTTGTTCGCGAGGGCGGGATAGGCGCGTGATTCACGCGGATGGGCTCGGTGATCTGTTCGCAGCAGGGGCTTCAGGTCTATAGCTGCGTTTGAACGTGTCGATGCGCTATCATGTGATACGGAGGCGCCGTCGAGAAGTACCGGTCGCGCATCGTCGGCCAGATGACAAGCGTTAGTACACGCGATCGTTGGCGCATAGCAGCAACGGGGGCACGTATGCAAGCAGGGCAGGGGGGTCAGGGCCGGATCAGCGGCTAATCGTGGTCTCTGGATTTGGTGTAGTGGAAGAGGGCCCTTATCACGATTCGAGTGCGGGCGCGGTGACGCATCAGGCGTGTATAAAGGCCGATCATCTAGGGGGGCCAACATTCTAGGAAGCGCTGTCCTCGGACGTCCGGTTGGTCGATCGGCTCGGGATTTAGATCAGAGAGGCGTGCTGCTCCCGGAACTAGTCGCCGACAGCTCATTCGGGATGGAGAAGGTGACGTCAGCGACTAGGTCGAAGGGACCCTTTAGGCTGCCCGCAGGATCGCGGCATGAGCGCCATGGGTGGCCCCGTCTCGGGCGCCGTAGTCACTGGAACGGGCGCCCAGTCATGGAGCAGCGGCGATCTGGACGCTCTGACTGCGATCATGGAACGCTTCGCCGTGAGGTGAGTGATGTGAGGGCCGGTGTGTCGGCGCCTTGATTGTGCGGAGCTAGTGTTGTATTGCCAAAAACAAAGTTCGTTAGTTCTGATCGTAATGGTGGCAATTTATCGGGGTCTGTTCAGCTAGGGGAGGGCATGATAATTGCTTGTACGCGATTGTAGGGTGCTGCACTATAGCTCGCATATGGAAGGCTAGCCGGCCACGGACGGCTGATCGGCGTTGCCGTGGAGTTGTAGGGCTTCAGATGAGCCGGCGTGTTTTATGCAGGAATTAGACACGTCACCGGACACCTTACACAACTAGCGAGGGACTTCTATGCCGATACGAACTTTGATAGTCGTTTAGAACCTAGCGCGTTTCATTGGGGTGATGCCCCTGGTTTTCCTTGGTTTAACTATTCTTAGCAGCCCGGTTTCTGTCTCGATTCCTAGGCAGCTTGTACGGTTCGAGCCTGTGGGGTCGGCGGGCTCTGCCGGCTACCCGCTCAATTCACTCAGTGGACGGCGCTCACGAGGTAGCGGGATCAAAAAAAAAAATGAGAACGACAATCTTGAGAACGTGGATTAGGACGTGAGACCAAGGCGGGTGGGCTCTTGGTGTATGGCGCATGCACTACAAACGCAATGCTGTACCGGCCGATCGTCTCAGGCGGTGCCACGATTTGGCGGTACAATTGGGCTCAGCGGGCTGAGAGTATCCGGGCCAAGCGCGCGGCGCGAGCAAGGAGAGAGACGCTTGTGACCAGGCTCCGCGTAGCATAACTCAGGGTGCAATGCGGTCGGCGGCGAGCGCGCTGGCCCTATGCGCAGCGCCCGTATCGCGCATTAGCGCGGCGGCGCCGCGGAACGTCGTCGCGGGTCCAATCCAGCGGCAGCTGCTCGCGTTGCCCTCGTCAGATGGATACCGATACTGCAGCTGAGCGTCGGGACTGGTCTACCCAAGCAGCGACAGGCTGACTGTCGCCATGTCGGTTCACGAGCTAGTGTGGCCTCGACCTAAGTTGGTGCTGGCTAACGGGTACACCTGTGGCGATTGTAGTCGCGGTCCCAAGCCCTGACCGTGACTGAATGTCGCTGTAGTAGTGGTTGAGTACCGGTCACTGAGCAGCGAACAAAAAACGTTTACGTGGTGGTTCAGAGCCGGAGCCCTCCAGTCGATCGATCGATCGCGGCTGGCCAGCAGCCCGCACTCACCGATCCCTAAAGCGTCGAGGACGATGGGCAGACGGGGTCATGAAAAAAAAAGAGAGAGGGGGGGGGGGGGGGACATGTATATGCAAAACAGGACACGCTAGGTGGGGTCAGGAGGGCAGGCACGCTAGGCTTGAGGCCTAGGGGCAGGGCCAGCAACGGCATGGCCTCCTAGGTACTGGGCACAGATTGAGCGGTCCGCCAAGCGGCGGTTAGGGCGTAACGGCTAGGGGGGGGGGGGGGGGGGATTTCACCAGGGTTTTTTTTTGTATCGAGTGACGGCCTAGCGGTCCGGGGAGCCCGCAGTCGTCAATGCGTTATGTCTGAGCTAGTGGGTCTCCTGTGCCGCCGTTGGCCTGCAGATTGATCTCGAGGCTACGCGGCAACAAGCGCGCGGCGACCACAAGAGCAAATGGGCAACGCAGAGGCGTGGGGTGAGACGCAGAGCCTGCGGACGACGAGGCTATAGCAACGCGCCATGAGCAGCAGCAGGTGCAGCATGAGGCCGGTAACGGGCGGTCGAAGCCCGGGATGCATACAGGTGATTGCTCCTAAGAGGCGGCACGTGCGGGGTCATATCCGCGCTTAGATTTAGAGGACTCGGCGAGCCTAGGTCAGCATCATATATGCTCTGCAGAATGGCGTGTCTGCGTGGCGGCAGTTGGAATGCTCAGAGAAGCTTTGTCGGCCATGGCTACGACAGGCACTTCATAGGGGGGGGGGGGGCACAAAAGGGCACATCCTGCCGGGCTGATCGCCATGCGTAAGAACGAAGCCGGTGAGGGTCGCTACACGCGCCGCAGCTAGTGAGTCATAATTATAGTGTAAACTTACAATGCCGAGACCCCCGCGGACCGCTGGTGCCATGGAGTGCGATCAAAGGAGGTAAAGGGCGTAGTCGGGCGCTGGGCCGCGTATACGCGGTGGTGTCAATATTGGTTTGGCGGCGGACCAGCAGTACCGCATGAATCAAAACCTGAGGCCTTGAGCAAGTTGCCAGAGGGTACCGAAGGCCGCGGTGGCGAGGCCGCGAGCGATAGAATCCTCTTCACGGTCTGAAGGCTAGTAAGTACCGCACTCAGGTAACTCCGGCGTAGAGTGCGTGGTGCTTTACTAAGTGCGGGGCGGCCAGGCTTTTGCGGGGGTCGCCACTCATGTTCGGGGGGCTTATAGTTATGAGGTGCGGTCGCTGGCTCGTCCAGTTCACTTCCTTGAGTCGTCGTGACTTTGTCATGGGAGTGATCTATTCCAACGGGACGCCTGCGTAATTCCGCTCCCCAAGACGGATGTGCGCATCACGGCTTCAGCCGGTGAAGGCATCCGTATAACGCCAGCCGGCGCTGGCGTCTGGGGGGCCTCAGCGTTCAATAACGCGCCTGTTCGCCCGACGGCCGGTTCTGGCACAAGGGTGCCTATCGCGGTTATGGCCTTAGTTCAGAAGAAAGTGGGCAGGCGCCGCCGCACGTGATAGATGCCGAGGCAGTGCGAGGTGGGACCTATCAGGAGCGCGGCTGCTGCAACTTCATGGGGTCCAGGGTTCGAGGGTATGCTCGTTGCAGCTGCGGTAGCAGGTTTTCAGACGCAGGTCTGTAAGGCGGCGGCGGATGCTTGGTATAGCGTGTACTTGTGAGGGGGGTATCGGTGCCTGACGGTTATGCGACGGGCAGCAGCCGGCTGAGCCACGCCTTGTCAGTCGGACGCTCGGGGGCTGGCTGGTCCGCATCCATAGAGGATGACGGGACTCGTCCGAGACCTGAGACCATGGTCCCGCGTCGATGGGCTGCCCCCTTCAGACTCGGGTAGATCGCGCAGGCGGCTGGACACATAGGGGGGGGGGGGCCCAGGGCCCAATCTCTCTGTCAATGCCCTCATACGCTGGCTCCGGCTGCGCTCGCGGGCCTTAGCGGGGCGCGGGCTGTTGCCGTAGGCGGTAGCGAGGCTGGAAGTGTCACTCATACTCAGCAGTCGTAGAGAGCCCCCCGAGACACTGCTAGGGGGGGGCCCGTGCCCGCTGGGGCCCGCGAATGCTTGTGGTGGAGCCATTGGCAGCTCACGGGCGGTCCTGCGCGACGTCCTAGACGCGCTCCATGCGGGTGGCAGAGGCTATCCGACTTATCCTTTGTTTGCGACGAACTGCTTAGCCGATCCAGCCGTATGAGCTGGCGGCGTGTCTCTTAATGATGCCTAGAGCTAGTCCGGCGTCGGGACGCTGCTTCTGCGGCCCGCGAGTGTACGTCGTGGGCAGTCGGTATGGCATGGCGTTCGACACCAAATAACAGTGGAACAGTCAAACCTCAGCAAAAGAAGAAATGGCGATAAGACGTGGGTTTTCGAAAGGTAAAAAAAAAACAGGGGCATAGGCCGTGATGATCTAAGTCGAGAACGCTGTCAGACTGGTGCCAAGCCTACACCTCCAGAGAGCTAAATTGACGAAGCGCCCTTCAATGCTATGTTCCGTCAACGTACGGGTCTAATGAACTCGGCTATATCCTAGTGAAAATAACCGTCGACTGCTGTCAGTTGTCAAGGGGGGGGGGAGAACTTGCATATTATTCGGGGAGCCAGGGGCACAAAAAAAAAAAAAAAATTAGGTTAATCAGTTATGAACAGGCTGTAGCCCGTAAAAGAACAAGTGGTGCAGTACCGAACTTTTCGTGTTGCTAGCCCTCAAAAGCTACTGCGAGTGTATGTGTTTACGATTAGGAGGCTTACGTACAGTCGCAGAGTACCTAACTTATTGTCCTAGCTTCGATCCGGTCCGTAGGGGTCCAGGATCCGTGTGGGCGTCTGGACGCACTTTGCTGGGAATCTTCATGCTTAGGTGTTGCATCCTTCTCATGGCAGAACACTGTCTACTAGATTCATTCGAGCTCGAAAAGGCAAGTTTGTTAAGGTTTCATCCGACGAGGACCTATGTGTCGGATTAAGAAGCAGTTGGCTCTAATTATCGGCATAGTATGGAACACCAAGGTCCGCATGCAGCGGTGCTCAGACGGTCATAACCGCACAAAAAACACATCCCGTGGTCGCGACTTGTGCGCTATATGCAGCCCTCTAAGTAGCGGTGCCCTATGGTCTCTGAGACCGTACACTGGGCCATGGGATTGATCAGACGAACGACTTGCACGTGCGTGGAAGTTTTATCTCTTACATCTGGCAGCACTGTGCTTAGGCATCGCTTCGGGCGTCGCCCGCAGCGGTAGACCTGGTATCACCTACGGGCTACGGGCGTTTGATCAGTCTATGCAAAGTTTCTTAGCCGTCGTTTTAGACACGCGCATGATACTGGCTAATCTACCGATGTATAACGCTCATTAGGGCAGCCTAGCGGCGCATGTGACTATTTGGGGCCATGACATAGTCGCTAAAAACACGCCTACCGGGATGGTTAATTAGGTACGCACACACCGCGTTCAATCTATATTCTTACGTGGCGCACGTGAGAAGTCCAATGGGTCACCTCAATAGCGCATGAGCAGTAGGTTGCGTAGTCGTTCATGTCGCGCTCGAAGGGGGGCTTACGAGTGGGGGGGGGGGGGGGGATGCGCGATCAAATGATGGCCGCAATCGCTAGTCGGGTCGTGCTGGATAGGAACTCGAACAGTGTAGACCTGTGGGGGGGGGGGGGTGTCAGGCATGTCTTCACTGGAATCTGTAGCAGCGTATTCACGTGTGTCGTGCCTGGGGGTGCTTTACCACCAAAAAAAAAAAAAAAAACCGACCAAAAGGCGTAGCATATCCTGTGGGGGGGACCTAGCCGATAGGACAGATCCATGACCCGCGGAAGTTGCTGAGTGTAGCATGCTGTATTTGCTGCCCCGCAGCAGTGTTCGGAAAGATGACCTCAACTGTAGAACAAGAAACAGCCGAAGGCTCTGCTTTTCAGTACCCGAGCAGATTCACTTTCGAACAAGAACAGCCGACTCATCTTGCAGCGCGGCGCAGGGGGGGGGGGGGTGAGCTGGCAGGTTTTACGGCGAAGGTCAGACTGCCGGTCATCCGGTGGTCGCCGCAAGTTCGTGTCGAAGTCTAAGGATGCTACATCTTGCCAAAAAAAAAAAACAGTAGCACTGCGTGTAGCGTGGGTGCCGTGGGAGAAGGGGGGGGGGGGTACCACTCTCGTTTATGCGAGCCGGATGACACACAGGAGCCTTGAGCTTGGGGGGGCACGATGTCAATTGGCTCCGGTCCTTAAGGATGCAGAATAGCGATCCATCTTGGGGGGTATTGCGCTGGAGCAGGTCTTTAGGGGATTAAGTTAACCTGCGATTATAGCCATGTGAAAAAAAATAACCTTGTACGCTTGACGCACTCTTTACCCTTCAGAAGGTTCATGGTCTTAACCGATACCACCTAAGGTATGAAGTGAAAACTTGGAGTACCGATGCCGGTAAGAGCGACTCGGCCTGACGAATCAGTGCTATACGAGCTGAGCACAGCTGTCTCCAAAACATCAAAAAAAAAAAAAACGGCGGCCCGCAGTTATGATGGGGGCCCAGTGGTGTATGCAACCGTGTAGCCGATTTGCCCCCACTGAACCTGGGGGGGGGGGACGCTGTTATGTAGTCCAAACAATATACATGAGGGCGGGCGTAATCAGTTTCACGGTAAGAACGACGACCACAGCGGCTAGTCGGTTAAAAGCGATGACTATGGGGTCATGAAACGTTTTCGATGGACGGGCTGACACTAACCCGAACTATCCGTAAGCCCTCGAAATAGACGAAAGGGAAGATGGGGGGCGAGGCCATTAAGGTGCAGGCTGCTTATCATGGAAGAGATCGATGGTGACAGCGGCATTTCGAATGAAAACGTACCAAACATGGGGGGGGGATTTGGCCAAGTTCCTAATAGTGTCCTTACAGTATGTGAAATACGGCACACCTCCAGTCGGATTGTTACCCTCCCCTTCCCCCGCTCGGATCCCCCTCCAAACTTTCCTCATCGGGGAGGACTTTCCCTCACTGCCTGCCTTCGGGCCGTCAAGATGCTA
The DNA here is from genome assembly GCF_039535865.1 of Streptomyces thioluteus. Lineage (NCBI taxonomy): Bacteria > Bacillati > Actinomycetota > Actinomycetes > Kitasatosporales > Streptomycetaceae > Streptomyces > Streptomyces thioluteus. Next base: position 7,005 of record NZ_BAAAXZ010000078.1, on the reverse strand, counting down.
GTTATGGCGCCTCCTTTGATTAAGAAGCATCGCTAGTCTTTGATGCTGTGGCGGCTAGGGTTTAGGCCTACAATGTTCCTCTGGGGGGGGGTTCCCTCCACGTTAGAATTGTGTATGGCTCCTGAAGTACGTAACGACACAGGCAATTCGAATCTCATATCTGTTGCAGCTCTGTGAGATACTATGCGCTTGAAGTAGACAGGGGGTATGAGCCGGTTGCCCGTATGATGACGCTACACACGTGTCGATTGATTGCTCACTCGTTAGTACCTCGGAAAATATGCTAAATAACGTGCTTACGCCACGCAAATCGAGTCGCTTGGGAGCAGGCGTGAGCGAAGGGGACGTGCTATGTCGTCCGTCATGCTGTAGCGTCGTTATGCAGGTAGTCGACATTCGTGGTTCATGCTCTGGAATGTGTCTGGACATTATGTCAATTACCTTGTTAACATCATTGCTGTATGCCGGGCGAATAATGTCGCATTGCGTAGAATACCGGATGAATGCAAACTGTACGTCGGAACACTTCGGAGACTCACGATGGAGCTCGGGTACATGCTTGCGGCGCCGCCGTTATCTTCTCCGATCTTTCTACGACACAGGAGCTAATCGCAGCCGTCTAGATGCAGCTGGGGCATTGTAGTACCCGTCACTTTCTGTGGCCCTGATGTCTAATCGATTTCGCCTGACGGAGTGAGTTAGGTATGAGTGTGGCCAAATGTATCGCAAGTTACCGTGTGTGCCCTACGTAAGTCGACGTTGCCTGCAAGCACAATTCGTGAATTCGCAGCCAAGGTGCCGTCCGTGGAATGACAGCAGCCTGTGAAGGGCTCAGGCTAGGACCAAGGATGGCGCAGAGCTCGTGGCGGTGCGGGGGGCTTTAAGTGCGCATGGCAAGTAGGGATCTTGAACGGGTACGTCGTCGACATGTACGCTGGTTAAGACCAATATAATGCACATGTGTAATTGTCGTGCCCGTATTGATCCAGCAGTACGTGGACCGGATACGCAAGGCGCGCATCGACGCTGGTTCTGAACTCGCGGGCGCGGGGGGACTCCAATGTAATCCAGCAACGATAGGTGGAGTCTCGTCCTAGTGATACAGAGCGCGCGGGGCACAGAAAAAGCTCAATGCAGACTGGTATCGATTCGTCCTGCTCGCCCTCCGACGAGTTTCACTCTTGCGGCAGGCTTAGGCTCATGTCTCCACAATTTTATTCTCATAAAAAAAAGGCGCCATTGCACCCCTGTCGGCGGGGATCATACCGTGCTTCGCAGTGGAGCAGGCATGCGTGCTAGCGTCAAAAAAAAAAAAAAAAAAAAAAAAAAAATAGTAGTTACTAAATGCCTGTCGAACCAACTCTTCCCATCGCTATAGCTAATTCGTCCAATAAGGCTGCCGTAGACGTTAGACGGCCCGAACCGACAGGTTAGCGGAGCTGCGTAGATCCAGTCACGGTCTTTGGTGTCAGACCAGTCAAAGACTAGAAAACAGCGAACACATGTCGCGAGACTCGCGGCTCCGGCTCGAGTGGGGTTTGTAATACGCGCCCTTCGTAACTAGCATCGGATACGGTAAGCCGGGCGTAGTGACTAGAAGCTCAAAAGCCCGATGGAGAAGAAAAGGAAAGAAAAAAGATGCACTTCTGTCGTACTTTAACTTCTAGCCCTTGCAGGCTATGTCGGCACGTTTTTCCCAGTGCGGATGCGTTGGCGTGCTCTTCGCTGGTACTACACCTGGTTCAGTAGGTGCCTACCGGAGGGGTATGGGCGAGCAGTTTAGTGGGCTGCTGCGTAATCCTGCAGCAACTGACGTATCCTGAGCAATCGTGTGGGAAACCGCGGCGCAGCTTGTGGAGCCGGAAAAGTTTTTACCGTTGATCTGTCCAAAGGGTGGGCTTGCGGTCAAGGTGGGGTAGCATCCTGTACTGCCATTTGCCGCGGCAAAAAAAAAAAACTGCGACGCCCGCTGTGTCCTGACCATATCGACCTGTGTGCGAAGTCACCATCGTGACGTATTAGGAGGCAGCGGACCGTAAGGTCATTGGCAATGCCTTACTATTGGATGGATGGAGCATATGGCAATCCTTGAGCTGCTAGGCAAGAGACGCCTTTGTCTGACCGCTGCAGAATGGCTGTCTTAGTAAAGACGTAACCTATCCATGGGCTCCGACAGTGTACTGGACGTCAGAACGCTCAGAGTCTACGGGCGTCGCAAGTATCGCGGCAACATACGCTACAGTTTGCCAGCCATAAATGTTTTGGATGCAAAGCAGCGGGCGTATGTTCCAATATGGAGTGAACATTGTTGCGGCACAACAAGTTGATCCGTTGTCGGTTACACGCGCTTATCCGCAGTAAGGGCGATCAGTCCAGTCTCAGGCCGTTCGGCATATTCATGAGTTATGCGGCTTGGTGTCTTCGTCACGTCAAGTGTCGATTCTAATACGTGCGAGCTCCGCATCAGTCGGTACAGGCGTGACAACGCTCATAAGCACAGGAGTCTAACGTGTCGGCAGGCGGTGCGCTGTTAAATTTGAATGTCTAGCTGCATTTTAACTCAGAGGCACTGAAAGTGGTTCGTCACAACATAGTGCGACAGGCAACTCAGGAGCCCCAGAGGCCGGCATAACAGGTAGGTTTGTTTGGCAGCAGGATCAAAGGGGTAAAGTATGTCCGTGTCCACACAATCTACGGGCCGTGCCTAACTTATGACTTATCCGCATAAGGAGCCGTAAAGCTACTCACATTCTGATGTGACGTTTGATTCTTGGCCGTCGGTGCGAGGTCCTAGCTACGAAGGCTAAGCGGCGGTGATTAAGTATGTGGGCTCGCGACTCTCGTTATGTACATGACTTTAAGCTGTAACCTAATGTATCAGCACTTTGTCCGCATCCCACTTAAAGGCCTATGGTTGTAGGCTGTGGTTCTGTTGCCAGCCCACTAATGGATGGGTCTAGCGGCCTCGTATCTCCAAGCTACTTGATAGCTCGTAGCGCGTGCCTGGCCGTCCGTGTCGCGTGCATAATCATCAGTCGGCTGGCCGGCGCGTTCGGCTCTATCCGGGGTTTACTTAGCTGGCCTGTCTGGGGGGGGGGGGGGGGCCATTATTGTGGAGCCAATTCCCGTGTCATCCGAGTGTGGACTCCAGCCGATCTGTGGCGCCAACCCGTCGCGGGTGGTAACCACTGCGGCTAAGGAGTACTGCGGCCATACGAGGATCTGCGGGACTCATCTATGCGGACGGTTCGAGACGGGTCGTCAAGTTGTGAACATGACTTGGTATGGTCAGAGACGGACGTGTTACAAGTATTAGCCAGGACTCAGTAGAGCAGTACAGACCGCGCAGGGGGCGTAGTGTAAGTGTGGGCATCGCGTCGTTCTTGGCCAGAGCGTGGTCTGCCCGCTCTATTGCATGAAACGAATGGTACTCTGCAGTGCCGACTGCGATGAACATGCAGATTGCGCTTAGGGCAGCTGGAGGCAAGCTAATAGGCATCATGGTATACAGGGTCATTGTGCATACCCCTCGAGTAGTCATAAGCTCGCGCGGGTGCATACACCTAGTGAGTGCATACCTTCCACCGGCGCGGCGTTCGTTTCCTACCATTAGAATGCTTCCATCAAGTGGGCGAGTCAGGCTCTTCTCAGGCGGCAGGTTGCGACGGTCGGTTGCGTGCAGCTCGATACAACCTTTAGGCTGGTCCAGGGGCCGTTAGCCTAGTGCTGTACCTACGAGACACAGGGGGGATGCGCCAGCGGGGACAACAGAGTATTGCACATCCCTACTCGACTACCCTGGTATGCGGTGGACATTCGCTGGCTCTACAGGGTCATAGACCGGGGGCGCCACCGAATCGATTTATCGGCTGGCTAGCAGGTAGCACTATACGTACGGACTCCAGGTGGCGGCGGATTCCGTCATGTGCGCGCGCGCCTGCTAAGTGCCACCTGGGAGCGTGCACTGAGCTTCTTCCGCGATGGGCAGTGTTGGGCATACTCTAGGGGGTGCGGCATTCGGCGCGGGCAGGGCGCGTCGGTAGTGACAGATCTCGTACCTGCAATACACTTGGCATAGCACTCTGTGAGAAGCCGGTGCGAGGGCAGCGCATGTTCCGGTGTTGCCGAAGCGTAGTACTGTCTGACCCCGGTGTTCCGTATATCAACTTACCCCTCGACGTGAACCTTGACGCGAGAGTGACGGCGCTTCTTTGCTTGAGCTGGCTCTCTTTGCATCGCTCGCGCCTGGGAGCTGTTGCTGGTCGCGCTCCAATGGCGTTTGCACTCAGCGTTATCGCCGGGCGTGAATCCTGGATAGAATGCTAGTTTTTGAGCCAGGTCGGGCCTACGCGCATACGACCCTCCGCTTGATCGAGTGCAAGAGTATGAAATTTCGTGCCCTACGAGATCGTCATGAGGCGCTCAATGATCGTAGCTATTACCTATAGATCCGTGACCAATGGCACGGGCGGGACTTCCAGTGGTGTCCCCTAACATTCCTTCGTATCTTCGCTCCCGTAAGTTGGGGTATGGGGTCTGCGGGCGTCGGGCGCAGACTTCCAGTGTGCGTCGCGGTTGCCGGAGTATGGCAAGTGTGCAAACTTCGGATGCCTACGGAAGTCACCTATCAGGCCTGCACGGGACGGTCCGAGGACGCATATCTTGGAGTATCGATACGGTAGGTCGGGCAGCAGATCTGGGTGCTGGGACGCACAGAGGGCCGTGGAGGCAATTACTATGAGGTGGGCGCAGCCGGCAATATGGCTTCGAAGAGACGCCGAGGTGGGCTGGCTATCTGGCAGGATCCCGTACAAGAGATACCGAGCGGCCAAGGTTCGATAGAGTGCTTTTCTAAAGAGATGAGGCCAGCCTGTCGCTAGAGTGGCATCAGATTCGTGAGGTGCTGGTGATAGCGGCGCGTAAGCGAGTCTTCGGTGCCGTGACATAGTAAGACCGCCGTCACGGTCTGGCACGTTATCGACTGATACGTTTCGACGGAGCGCGTCGCGCTCAGGTTCTTGACTGCGCCGCGTCGGCGTCGCTTTAGTACTCCGGCGGGCAATGGCGCGCTCTTAGGCGGCTAGTCTGGAAGGGCGTCATATAGAGGCTTGGGTACTGCTGATATTTGTGGAGTTTGCGAGAACTGTGTGAGATAAGGGACTATATTGAGCGGGGGTCTGAGGGTAAAACCCGCAAGGCGGACGCACTGGCAGCGGCGGAGTAGAAAACTATATGAGCGAAGCCAGGGGGAGCGACTACTAGGGAGCAACAACAGGATCTGCACAGCGAACCAAGAGTACGTCAGAGACCTCCACAACCGCCCTCACCACGCAACAATTAGCTTGTAGCGCTCTAACGACCGGTGACACCGCCGAAAAGAAGTAAAAGAACCAGGAGAAGCCCCTTAAACCACTACCAGAGACTACTGAGAAACACGAAACTGGGGCCACCAGACGTGTGGCCAGCTACAAAAAAAATGCGTGCGTCTAACACTGGTCGTGGCGGCAGGCTGTACAAGAAGCTACCGCCGTACGGTCGGTCCGGGAGCCTGGAGCGAGGTGGGGGCCGATTGCATTCGGGCATTGCGGGGCCAGCGATATCAAAGAATCAAGGTAGGAGATGGTGCAACATAAAGGGACCGAAGATGACCGCTGTGAGCAGCCTTCTAGGACCGGAAGGACATCATGGATAGACCTAGGATCTCATCTTGAGCCGGGTCGTCTTTTTTTGACTTTGCGACTTGCGATGCTCTTACCCTGGATCTGGGCCAGGGATGGGCTCCGTGGGTCGTAGCGCCACGTTCGGGTATCTCGAGAGCAAACGAGTGCCAGTGGAGTCCACTTACTGTATCGGGGCCGCGCTTCTCACGTAGGGGCGGTTAGTAGACTATCTCAGACTTAGCTACGCTCACCGCTGGGTCGGTATTTAGTCCGCTTGTAGAGTGGCGCAGTGTCGCTGACGGCTGCTATAACGTGGTGTAGAGTCAAGGGGCTAATTCTTTAGGGCCCTTCTTCAGGCGTGGGACGGCGTCCGAGAAGCAAGTATCGATAGTGTTTGAGGATATACTAAGACGTCCGCGGGACCTGGGAATCGCTCGTGCTGCCTTGGGGGAGCTACGATCTTTCGAGCTGTCATATGTCGGACATAGTCGATACGTTGAGGTGGATAGCGTGGCCGCCGGCAACTGCTAGCTCAGTTGTTGCCTGGTTCGCTGGAGAGGGCAGCATCGGGCGCTCCATGCGGTGCTGCAGTTTACAAGATACGTAACTATTGATGTCTAGCCACTTAAATATGTCCGTTAGCTTTGACCACGCTAATAGCGCGACTAATGAAGGCGAAGGAGGGGCGACCACTACTGATGAGGCTGGTGCGCCAAAAGCAGAGATAGTGGGCATGGCATACGCACCATTTGGATCTTTCGAGCGGTCTGGATCTCGCTCGGCCCCAGTCGTGAGCCCTGGTGGGGCTGAGGCATGAGTTGTCGCGTGCTCTAACGGCTTGTCATCCGTGTTGCTGCTGGGCGTGAGGGTGCTGGCTCTTTTACTCGGGCATCGGTTCTGGCGGCGTACGTCCTGTGCGCGCTGTTTATGTCCGTGCGCGCCGTTGGGCGCTCACGAGCGGCCGGGGGCGGGGTAGATCAGTGAGCTGGACCATGAGGTTCGTTCTCGCGTTGCTTACTGATTGACCATGTCGTTCTGCCGGTGAAGCCTTGCGCGCCGATGCCCGCTGCTGGGGGGTCTCTGCACAGATCTGGTCGGGGGGGGGGTTACGGGCGGTACAAGGTCCGGCTCACGGCAAGATCGCTCAGCTATCGGCGGCGGTCAGTGGGCTTCTTTTTACCGGCCTTTAGACCAAATGACGCTCTTTTCTGCGATTTATGCCGCAAAGACAATAAGTGGCGGCTTTTCTATTGAGGAGCCGCCGCGTTTACGTCCTCTGATGTGTCATCCTGCCCTAACTCTTGCGATTGAGGCCGGGGGTCTGCGAGTGCGGTCGCAAACATAG
>NZ_BAAAXZ010000077.1:0-27243 GCF_039535865.1 Streptomyces thioluteus | reverse complement strand
CGCCCTGCACGCCGCTACCTGCGACATTGTCCGGGTGCCGTGGATAGGCCGCCGTGCCCTGCCGCACCCGGGGCGGGCGTCCTTACTATGCTCCCGCGGGAGTGTGCCGTGCTGACGAATGTACGGGACTTCTTCTATTCGCCGAGCCAAAACCACTTCGCCACCCGTGGATCGCCGAGGCGATGCGGTACGGGCCTGTGAGGCCTGGGAGGCTACGTTGTGCCCGGCCAGTGGCCACCGTTCCGATCACTTGTGTTCGCACACCTCGCCGGACGGCTCGGGGTCCAGTTGGTCGGGCCGCGCGGGCCGTTCCGGCCGATGTCCCGCGTTTCGATGTGCGACGCCGGGCCTGGCTGTTCCTGTCCCCCTGGCTCAGCGACGGGGCAGGTCACTCCTTCCATTGCTCTGCCAACTCAAGCTTGCCCTGCTGGGCCGGACCGCTTGCTCGGCTCGGTTTGCTTCCGCGCTTGCGTTGAACTGACCTCTGCGTAGTCCTGCTGGCGCTGGCCCGCATCGGCTTGCAACTACTTCGCGGGCGCCCTCTCATGGTGCGCGTACACCGCACTTCCACACTCGTGCGGTGGGGGAGGTGCGTCTGACGACATCGATAGTCTGCTGTTCGCGCCGTCGCTTCGGTGTCCGGCGGGCTTTCGAGAGACCGTGTTCTGTCCACGCGGTGTCCTGACGTGCTACGGCATCCGCGTGCTCCTCAGTGTGTGATCCGCACGAGGTCTGCGGTGGACTCCTTTGGCTACGTGTCACGCTCGGTCTGTCCATCTCGTGTACATTCGTGGTCGACCCCCGCGAGCGCCGTGTCCTCCATAGCGACTTCCTTCGCTTGTGTTTGCTCCGAAGGGATCAGCTGTGTGTGGCAGTCACCCGCGTGAGCATTGAGCGGACGCTAACCTGGTGAGATCAATGTCTACGTAGAGAGGCTCCAAGGTGGTGTCTGTAAGTGTTCAGGACTCCAGTGGGTGATGGCAGTGCTACATTGTTTGGACAGTGTGGAGTGTGGTTGTAAGCGGGATACAAGGCAGGCATATTGTGTGAGGATCACACAGTCTCACTGGGACGCAGGCGGCTAGAGAAGGATGGGCGGGGACACGAGATCCTGGTAGGTGTGAAATGCTGATGTAATGGTACCGACGAATGGATGCGTACTCGAAGAGGAGGATTTGTGTTCCCCCGGGCGAGCTTCTGCGTGTCGTCAGCTACGACAGCGTGTGCTACAACTCGACCCGGTAACTGATATGGGTTGTGCGTGTGTGACTTCTGGCCTTTCGTCGACCGACCACGTTCCGGTCGCGCTCGGGAGCAGTTTCACCTGCGCGAACTGGCGGCACGCCACACGGCTCGTCTACCCAGGCGTCGCCCTGGACGATCCCCGCGCGGCGACACCGATCGGCCTGGGCTGCCGGATCTGCGAACGACGCGACTGCGCGCAACGAGCCCGGCCCCCGGCCGGCGGCCGGCCGGCCATCGACCCGGACCGACGCACGTATGTGCCGTATCAGGTGGAGAACAGCAGTCCGTGACCCCTAGTCCCGCTTCGGGGACGTCCGGGGGTACGACGATCCCCCACTGCCCGCGCCCGCGCTTCCCTCGACACCCCTCAAGCCCCGAGGGCGAAGTCGCTGACCCGAGGGGGCGGGCGGGGGGCTGCTCAGGCCAGCGTGCGGCCGAAGAGGTCCAGCAGCGCCGTCCAGTGCCGTTCCGTGGCCTCGGCGTTGTACACGGCGGTGTCGGCCTGGGTGAAGCCGTGGAGGGCGCCGGTGTAGACCTCGCACCGGTGGCGCACGCCCGCCGCGGTGAGGGCCTCGTCCAGGCGGTCGATCTGCTCGGGGGGCAGCGCCTGGTCCTGGTCGGCGTGGCCGAAGTACAGCTCGGCGGCTATGCGGCCGGCGAGCAGGTGCGGACTGTCCGGCGCGGTGGTGGCCAACTGCGCGCCGTGGAAGCCGGCCGCGGCGGCGACCCGGTCCGGGTAGGTGCCCGCGGTGCGCAGGGAGAGGCCGGCTCCCATGCAGTAGCCGGTGATGCCCACCGGCCCGTCCGTGGTCAGCGGGGAGTCGGCCAGCCAGCGCAGGTAGGCGTCGGCGTCGCGCATCACCCCGTCCGACTTCACGGTCTGGAGGAGGATGGGCCCGAGCTTCTCGAAGAGATCCGGGCGCTGCTCCGTGTCGATGAAGTCGGGCAACTCGACCACCGGCGCCCGCCCGTGGCGGTAGAAGACGTTGGGGACGAGGACGAGGTAGCCGGCCGAGGCCAGCCGGTCGGCCATCTTCTTCAGGTGCGGGCGCAGTCCGAAGGCGTCCATGTAGAACAGGACGGCGGGGTACGGGCCGGGGGCCGCCGGGGTGTGCGAGGTAGGCGTCGGCGGTGCCGTCCGGTGTGGGAACTTCCACGAGCGATCCGTGCGCAGCGGTCATCTGCGTCTTCCTCTCCTCGGCAAGTACGACAGTGCGGGCCATCGGCTCCCAAGAGGAGTCGGTGGCCCGCCACGAACTCTACGCGCCGTCAGTACGGGGTCCGCCGCCAGTGGTGGACAGGCCTTCCGTCAGTCGAAGTAGAACTCCGACGCACCAGCGCTCGACGACAGGTAGATCGAATCGCCGATGTAGTTGACATACCAGTTGTCCCCCTTGCCGTCCCCCCTGTAGTGCCGCAGGTGGTGCATGTCCCCCTCGCACACGACGGACTTTCCTCCGCGGGTCAGGCCACCTTCGATGGTGACGTCATTGCCGGACAGGAAGTGGGTGGAGCTGTTCACACTGAGCGTTTCCCCATAGGGGCCCCGCAAGTCCCGGATCCGGAATACCTTGTCGCCGCTCACGGCCGTCACGTTGCCGTTCGCCGTCAGATCCCCGTTCACTGTCAGGCCCCCCACCGTCAAACCGTCGGTGACAGTGACGGAATTGCCTACCAGCACGTCGATGGTGCTGTTGACCGTGAGCTGCTCCCCGTACGGACCTCGCAGTTCCCGGATCCGGAATATCTTGTCGCCGCTCACGGCGGTCACGTTGCCGTTCGCCGTGAGGTCCCCGTTCGCGGTGACGGACTCGAGTTCGGTCGCACCCCTGACCTTCAACCCCGTGAACTGCGGGTTCGCGACCGTCACCACCGTCGTCAGGTAATGCGTCGTACCACCCGTGACATACGACAGCTGAAACGTCGTGTCCCGGCTGACCGTGCCCTTCCACTCGTGGAACTTGCCCGTGTCCGCCTGCCCCTCGGCCGGCGTCGCGCCGCCGCCGTGCAGCACCGTGTACTCCAGCGTGGACGGGCCGTTCCACGTCAGGCGGACCGCGTCCCCGGCGGACACCTCCAACTGCTCCGCGCGGAAGTCGCACACCGCCTGGACGGGGATCACCGGCGCCGGGAACTTGGTGATCGGGAGGGTCACGAAGCCCGGACTGTCCGGCCACTTCCCCGTGTCCAGCGTGGCCGTCTCGCGGACCTCGATCCGCGCCGTACCCGGCATCGTGCTGATGCTGAGGTTCTTCAGCGTGATGGTGATACCGGAGGCGTCCACCGCCGTGCCGTCACCCGGCGCCTTGGCGACGAAGTTGGCGTAGTCGCCCTCCGGGACGACGATGTCCGCGCCCTTCTGGATCGGCGACACGTCCAGCCCGAGGCGCTCGCGTCGCCGTCGCCCGATGTGGCGGTGACCAGGCTCTGCGCAGGTCACCGTGCGGCAGGGAGAAGACGATCTCCCGGCAGTGGACCGTGCTGCCACCGCCGTTGGAGACGACGATGTGCAGGGTCGTCGGCGGCGCGTCCGTCGTCGCCGCGTAGAGGGGGAACGGCTCGCTGATGAGGGCGTAGTCGAGCAGGGGCTTGCCCGATGTCCGGCGTGTTCACGGGTGCGGGTCCTTTCACTTGGTGTCGAAGCCGCCGGTCAGGCGGAGGAAGCCGGTGCGGACGACGGGGCCGTCCTCGTCCAGCCGGCGTTCTGGTCGATCTGGACGATCGGCTGGTGCGACCACTCGGAGGCGGGGGTCAGCTCGGCCCAGTCCCAGGTGCCCTGGGGGGACTTGGGGTGCGGCACGGCCAGCGCGCTGCCCGTCGGCAGCTTCCGCGCCGTTGTCAGTACGGGGCTGAGCCGGAACGCCACCCGCATCGCCGCCAGCGCCGTCCGCGTGAAGCGCGACGGCAGCTGGAGGTCGGTCACCGGGAGGACGTCCGTGGTGGCGTGGACGGCGGCCAGCGGGTCCAGCAGCAGCGTCAGATGCGTCTGCGTCGTGGAATCGGCGGGCAGGGACGGCAAGTGGCGGGGCCGATCCCGGCGACGTAGTCCGTGTGCGCGGCGGCCGCGTCCGGTGTCGTCACCGCGTAGAACGTCGAGTAGTCCGTCTCCCCGGAAGTAGCCGATCAGGCCGTCACCCTTCTGCCCCGCGTTGCCGAGCCGGACGGGCCACCGGTAGTCGAGGTGGGCCAGCTGCGGCGGGACCGGCTGTCCGGCGGGACGGCGCCCCCACGCGGCCACCGTCCGCCAGTCCAGCGCGTACTGCCAGCCCGGGTCGCCGACCGGCAGACCGTCCAGCTCGAAGCCGAGCCGGGCGCGGACGAGGGCCAGGGGGCGCCCGAGGAGCGCGCCGAGGACCTCGTCGCCGTACGGGTTGCCCGGGTCGATCCCGGCCAGCGGCGCCGTCGATCGTCGCCATCAGGTCGGCGAAGGCGCCCGGCCCCTTGGCGGCCAGCTCTCGGGCGAACGCGGACAACTGCGGGCGCGTGTCACGGAGAGCGTCGATCGTACGCGTCCGCGAGTCCGGGAGCGGCCCCCAGCCGACCGCCGTCGAGGCGTCGTCCCGCAGTTCGAGGCGGAGTTCGCCCAACGGCTCGCCCGTCGGCGCGTAGCAGAGCAGCGAGCGGTCGACGTAGTTGGGGACGATCCACGCGCCCACCGGCGTCGTGTCCGCAGTGAGGTCGACCAGCCGGCTGTCGTCGTGCTCGTCGACGAAGTCGAAGCGCAGCCGGGCCGGCTGGAGGAGTCTGGGCGGGCAGTTGAAACGAGCCGCTCCTGGAGGTCGTCCTCGACGAACTTCGGGCCCGGCTGCAGGCTGTCGCCCACCTTCGGCTCCAGGAAGCCCGCGTCACCGGGCAGCAGCACGTCCAGCGTCTGCCCGAACTCGTCGACGACGCTCAGCGCGCTCAACGCGAACTGTCCGGACCGGATCTGGGTGAACCCGGACGGCAGCCAGCCCCGGAACGGCTCGGGCAGCGCCCCGGCGTCGGGCAGGGTGGCTGTACGCGTCGCCGACGAGCTCGCCCATCCTGCCGGGCGGGCTGAGGTTCGGCGCGGGGTCGCGCAGGGCGAAGGCGTCGGTGAGCCCGTCGGAGGCGCTGCGAGAGCAGGTCCAGGTCCTTGACCTGGGCCGCGGCCTCGGTGAACGCCTCGGCGACGGCCGGGTCGTGGTGGTCGGCGGCGTGCCGTTCGAGGCCGCTGCTCAGGTGTGCTGCGGCAGCGGGACGAGGAAGCGGCGGCCGGTCACCTCCACCGGGTCGGTGGCGGAGCCCTGCACCCAACGGTAAGTGCTGCCGTCGAACTGCCAGTTGGGCGCGGTCGTGCTGCCGTAGGGCACGGGCCAGTGCTTGACCCGCCACTGGGAACAGCAGCGGCTTCCACGGCTGCCGCCAGGGCTCCGGTACGAGACCGGCGGGGATCTTCCCCGCGTTGACCGGGTCGAGCAGGGAGGCGAACTCGCTCAGCAGCGCGGACGCGACCGCCGGCAGTCCGTCCGTCTTCACATCGGTGTACGGGTTGGGCCGGCCGCCGTCGAAGATCTGCGCGGGGATGCGGCAGAGGAGCGTGCCGTCGGCCCGGAGCGAATCGTGCGCGGTGTGGCTCTTCGCCCCGGCCAGTACCACCGTCGGGTCCGTCACCTGGTGGAACGGCGGAAGCGCCGCCCGGCGGACCTCGTAGCGGTCGGGCAGGGGGTGCGCCGTGCGGTACTCGGCGAGGTAGCGGTCCAGTTTCCGGACCGTCCGCGCCGTGCGGGACCTTCGCCCGGAGCGCGGCGAGTTCGTCCAGCCGCCGGGCCACCTCGAAGGCGAGGCCGTGCTCGTTCGACGGGTCGATCTCGGCGCGCAGTTGCTCGCGGGTGTACTGCGGCGGGATCAGCGGCAGGCCGTGCATCCACCACAGGGCGTACAACCGCTGCTGGAGTACGGCGAGTTCGCGTGCGGCCGTGTCGTACGCGTCCTGGTCGGAGTTGAGCCGCGCCAGCCACGCCTCGCCGTCGGTGTCCGCGCCGGACCAGGTGACGATTTCGGGTCGCCGGAGGTGTTGCCCTTGTCCGTGGTGTCGGAGAGCCGCCACACATAGCCGCCGGGGAGCTGCCGGAACCAGCCCTTGTGCAGGGCCTGGGCGGTCTTCACGGCGCCGTCGGGCCCGTCGAGGGTGTCCAGCAGGCCGCCGCCCAGCGCGTGCAGGAGGGCGGGATCGGTGCCGCCGGCATGGGCGATCAGCGCGGCGTGCGCCTCGTCCGCGCTGCTGCCGACCGCGATCTTGTCCTGAACGTCCCCCTTCTCCGGGCGGTCCGAGTCGGGGACCCCGTCGGGCGTCCACCGCACCCCGACGGCGCGGCCGCAGTACGCCGTGCTGTCCGGGGTCCAGCCCTTCGGCAGGTCGTCGACCGTCCAGCCGAGCCCGGCCAGGACGGAGTCCACCGTCGCGCCCGCGCCGCCCATGCGGCGGCGCAGCTCCTCCTGCGCCGGGTCCGAATACCAGCCCACGACCTGGTAGTTGAGGGTCGCGGAGCCGTCGATGCCGGTGAGCGGGTCGTGCAGGGAGAAGACGTTCTCGTGGTAGGGCTGGTAGACGTGGAAGGTCATGACGCCCGGGCCGACCGCGGTGAGGAACAGCTCCTTGCGGGAGGCGTCGGCGGGCTCGTTCCACGCCGTTCCGCCGGCGCCGACGTCCTGCGCCCTGCCGATCTTCGTCGTGACGATCGTCGAGCGGTACGGGGTCACCGTCGGGTCCTGCACGCCGGGCTTCACCGGGTGCAGGAAGCGCGAAGTGCCGTCCTTCGCGTCCAGGAAGTCGCTCTCGACCACCCAGGCCGCCGTCGGGTGCCCGTCCGTCTGTCGGACGACGAGCCAGCGGTTGGGCACGAGCGGGAACTCCGCCCGCCCACCGGGCTCACGGGCGGCACCCCGGCGCAGCGCGTCGGGGAGCTCCCAGCGTACGTACACGCCGTCGTGCCGCTTGTACGCGTCGTCGGACTCGCCCTTCTCCGTCGCGTTCCACTTCTCCTCGTCGGTGAAGGGGTCCGGCTCCGGAGTCCGGTTGTGGCGCAGCAGGTTGAAGTTGGGCTGCCAGCGCCGGAAGCCCTGCCCGCGGCGTTCGCGCACGGCCTCGTTGACCACGAGGGCGTCCACGTTCACCGGGACGATGAGGGCGTCGTCTCGGTCAGCCATTGCGGTGGTCTCCTGTCGTGACGGGTGCGGTGGTGAAGGTGCGGCGCTGGGCAGCGTTGATCATTTGGATGGCGAACTCGCTCGGTGTCGGGTCGTGGTCGAGGGCCAGCGCGCCCTTCAGCCCGGCGGCGAGGCGCGCGACGCTCAGCACGGTGTCGGGGCCGCCGGCTCCCGTGTTCCGTACGTACGAGCGCAGGCCGGGGGTCTCCGGGAAGTGCTTGCCGGGAATCTCCTGCCCGAGGTCCGCGCCCGTGAGGGCCCGCAGCCGGATGATGCCGTCGTCGAGCGGGTCGTCGCTGCCGCCCTCGTCCGGCTCGTCGATGCCGAAGTGGACGCCCTGCTGCGGCTCGGTGATCTCGACGCGGGTCGGTACGCCCTCGACGAGGACGAGCAGGACGTCGTCCGCGAGCGCCTCCCGCCGCAGGACGGTCAGGGCCTTCTCGCCGTCGTACGGACGGATCTCCAACGCGGGCCAGCCGCTGACCAGTTGGGAACGGATCAGCAGACCGGTGACCGGCCCGGCGGGCTCGGGCAGCGGGGCCACGCCGTCGGGGCCGAAGACCAGCTCGTCGGCCTTCAGGTCGAAGGAGTGGGCGAGCCCGACGCTGAGCGCGCCGTCGAGCAGGGTGGCCGTCCAGTCGGGGTCGACGTGGAAGAAGCGCAGGCTCTCGGCGGGCAGCATCCGGGTGTCGGGGACGAGGTGGGCGAAGGGTACGCCCGCCAGGTTCCGCAGGCCCAGCAGCCGGTCGCGGACGAGGGCGAGGTCCTCGTCGCGGGGATCGACGAGGGGGTCGTCGCCGCCCGGCGCCGCGGGCGGTTCGGTCGCGGCGGCGACGGGGGTGACGGCCGCGGGAGTCACGACCCGGGCGGTCGTCCTCAGCGCCCGGCCGAGGTGGTCGGCCAGGCCGTTCGTCACGAGGTGCTCGATCCGCGCCCGTGCCCCCGCGCCCTTGTCGGCCGCCCGCTGCACCTTGCCGCGCAGCCGGAGCAGCGCCGCCCCGAACTGGTGGTCGGCCAGGGCGACTCCACGGCCCGCGGTGAACGCGGTCGCGAGGCTGACGTCGAAGATGCCGTACTGCTCCAGGTGGATCAGCGCCTCGGCCGCGCAGCGCCGCCGTTCACGGTCGGTCCGCGGCCGGGCGGGCTGCGGGACGAACGGGCCTCGGTACCAGGCGAAGGTGGCGCGCCCGGACTCGGTGTGGCAGGAGACGGGCAGGTAGCCGTCCCGGAGCCGGTCGGCGACCTCCTTCTGGTCGTCCCCGGACGGCGAACGGTCGCCGCTCGGCGGCACGCGCAGCAGCAGCGCGGAGCCCCCGTCCCCCTCGGTGTCGACGAAGTGCTCGGTGAGGGCGGCGAATCCGGGCGCGTGGTCGGGAATGGTCTCGAACGACCACGACCACAGCGAGATCAGCCGCAGCGTCTCGTCGGGGCCGTCGTAGCTCTCCTTCGTACCGTCGGGCAGGTACGACTGCCAGCCCTCCAGGGAGACCAGGTGCGCGACGTACCGGCCGCCGGCGGCGCGGGGCAGCCGGTTGCCGACGACGACGGCGTAGTCGCCGACCTGGATCAGATCGTCCCCCGGGACGGACGTCAGGCCCTGGTGCTGCCGGTTGACCCGCCGGACATGGGTCAGCAGCGGCAGTTCGGACGCGGTGGGGGCGAGGGCGTGAAAGACGGACCGGGGCACGAGGACGGTGCGGCACACGGTCGCCTGGTCGTCGTCGGTGACGGGGTCGGCCGGGTCGAAGGCGGGCAGGACGACGCCGTCCTCCGTCCCGGTCAGCTGTTCCACCGTCCGCGCATCCGTCTGCCCGAGGCAGTGCGGGTCGCCGGGCAACTCGCCCTCGCCGAAGACGAGAAGGGCCAGCCAGGGCAGCGGGCCGCCGCCCGCCCTCTCGTCCCGCTCCCACGGCAGGGTCGGCCGGTCGAGAGTGATGTGCGGCAGGACGTCGTCGTAGAGCCCGGTGGCACCCGGGGTCGGGTACGTGCCGTGGATCCAGTCCGGCTGCAGGGTGAAGCGCGGGGCGCGGACCTCGACGTCCTGGCTCGCGCCGCCGTCCAGGTAGCCGTCCTCGTCGACCCTCGTCCCGTTGCGGGTGAGGGTCTGGTGCGCGGTGAGGGTGTAGCGCCCGGCCGTGACCTGGGGGACGAGCGAGTCGATGAACTGCACGTCCAGGGACGGATCGGGGTCCGGGGCGTATTCAAGGTGGCTCATGCCGCACCGCCTTCGGTGGTTCGGGTGTTCTTCACGGCCGGCGGCGGCGCGGTGACGGCGAGCGCCACCGGATCGTCGGCGAGGGGGACGGTGACGTCCAGCAGGACGGGAGCGGCGCCGGCGACGTCCACGACCTGGACCGCCCGGGTCTTCGCGCGGAGGACGTAGAGCCGGTCGCTCGCGGTGGACACGGCGAGCGCGATCGGCTCAGGGCCGACCCACACCGGATCACCCGTCTCCTGCGGCAGGGTGCCCGTCGTGTCGAACACCGACACCGTGCCGGCCGTGGCGTTGGCCGCGTAGAGGCGGCTGCCGTCCGGGGAGGCGGCGAGGGCGCTCGGGCCCGTGCCGGTCCGCAGCGTCGTGACGATCTTCCGGGCCGCAACGTCGACGACGGTCACCGTGGACCGCCCCTCGTTGAGGGCGTACAGCCAGCGGCCCTCGGGGTCCACGGCGAGGCGGGTGGGCGACGGACCGGCGGGCAGGTCGCCCAGCTCGACGGGCCACTTGTCGCCCGTGACGTCGATGGGCGTGACCACGCCCTTGTCGGTCCTGGCGAGGTAGAGCACCTGGCTCTGCGCGTCCCACCGGGCGGCGGGAACCACGTCGCCGGGCACGGCCTCGACGGGGTAATCGCGGTGTTTTGTGGGCGGGTTGGTGCTCAGGTCGAGGATCTGCACCTGGTTCGGCTGGGCGAAGGCCGCGTACGCCCACCTGCTGTCGGGCGACACGGACAGGGCCCGGGGTCCCAGGTCCATCCAGATCCGCTGCGGGAGCAGGGAGGGGGCCGGACCCGGCGGGTTGGCGGAGATATCCAGGATGTCCACGCCCTGCTGGGTGTCGACGGCGACGAGCCGCTTCCCGTCGGGCCCGACGGCCAGCCCGGCCGGGTCGCCCTGGGTGCCGAGCACCGAGGGCGCGTAGACGGTGAGGCTCTGCGCGTCGACCGGCGTCACGGTCCGCCCCGCGCCCAGCACGTACAGCCGCTCGCTCGCGGTCGGCGTGCCGGGCACCGGGGGCTCGGCCGGCTTCGCGTCGACGTCGCCCGCGACCAGTGCGTCGGTGGCGGTCAACGCCTCGTTCGTGCCGGGGCTCACACCCAGGTAGTCCATCGCGGCGAACAGCCGGTCGCGCGACTGGTCGACCAGCGTGCCGGTCATGTCACCGGTGATCGCGCCCACGTTCCGGCGCACCGGCGCCTCCTCGGCGACGAGTTCCGGCGCGACCGGCCGCGCGACGGCGGCGGGCTTCCGCAGCGGCAGGATCCCGTCCGGCCTCCGTTCGTCGAACGCGATGGCCCCGGCCTTCACCGGCCCCGGCGTGCCGCCCTGCGCGGGCGGCGGCAGCCGCAGGTCGACGCCCATCAGCTGATCGTCCACCCGCTGCGCGCTGCCCACGGTCAACTTGCCGTCGTACGCGCCCCACAGCGCGGCGGGCAGGCTCGCCCGGTCCTGCGCCGCGTCACCCGTGTACCAGGCGCCGAGGTCGTGGACCTCCCCGTCCTTGGCGAGCGTGACCGTGAGGACCGAGTCGAGGTCCTTGCCCTCGTCGCGGCGGGGACGGATGTCGACCTTCCGCCCGGCGATCTCCTGGGCGTCCGTGCCCTTCTTCGTCAGCTTCACCTCGGAGACGGGGACAGCCGTGCGGACGGCGAACGAGAAGGCACCGGGGGTCACGACCCACAGCGCGTCCCCGGCCTTGGCGGGCACCAGCCCGTCCATGGCCACCAGCCGGACGGCGTCCTCCTTCGCGGGCAGCTGCTTGACGACGTCAGCCCAGGGGGCCGCCGTGTCGTCGCGGGCGCTGCCGTCGCCGAAGCCGATGGTGAACGAGATGAACCAGAGGTGGATGGTGACTTCACCGGCGGTCGGCGGTCCCCACAGCCGCAGGGAGGCGCCGACCTCGACGCTGATCGTCTCGCGGAACAGGCCCAGGTCGAGAACATAGCTGACGCCGATGCCGATGCCGATGTCCGCGTCGAAGTGGAACGGCGCCCACTCGATGAGGAGGTCGGCGTAGGCGGTCAGCCAGGCGTGCAGGTCGCCGGAGCGGTAGTTCACGTCCAGCGCGCCGCCGGCCATGATCGCGCCGGGGGTGAGCGCGAAGTACGAGCCGCCGCTGATGGTCAGTTCCGAGGTGACCGGCCAGGTGAAGCCGAGCCGGGGCACCTGCGGATAGTGCTTCGGCACCGGGTACTTGGGGTGGTAGCCGCCCAGGGTCAGGGCGAAGTCGCCGGCATTCGCGCCGTCGAACCAGGTGTACAGCGCGAACCCGCCGGTGAGCACGCAGTTCTCGTCGAGGACGAACGAGCCGGGGGCGATCTGGGCGGTGATCTTCAGGGCGCCTTCACTGGCGCGGTACTTGGCGGAGAGGCCGAGCCGGACGCGGGCGTAGGTGCCCAGGGACTGTTCCTTGGGGAAGCGCGCCTCGGCCGTGCCGAGCACGGCGACGGCGAAGTCGTCGCCCACCTCCAGGGCCAGCAGTGCCTGTCCGTCGAGGAACTCGAAGATCCGGAAGGCCAGTCCGGCGGCGAACCACATCTGTCCGGTGGCCGGGCGTACCCAGGGGTCCTGGCCGTCCATGAGGGTGTTCAGGACCTGGAGCGGATCGGCGGTCGTCAGGTCCTGGAGGAACGGGAAGTCCAGCACCTGGTCGCCGTCGGGCAGCCGCAGGTCGGTGTTGAAGCCGAAACCGGCGGAGATGCCCGTGATCTGGACGGGCGGCGGCCCGCCGAACTCGCCGTTCACCTTGCCGAAGACGAAGAAGGACGGCTGGTCGGGGTGGGCGGTGGGGCGCGCGTAGGCGCCCAGGGCGGTGAGGCCGAACTCCTCGGCCTTGACGGCGAGTACGCCCTCGACCAGCGGGTCGTAGTGGTCGTCCTTCTTGATCACCAGCGCGCCGTCGATGGCCAGCGGCGGGCGGGAGTAGCCGACGCTCAGCCCGTCGAGCCGGAACTTCGGGACGGTCGGGTGGGACAGCTCGACGCCGAGCCCGAGTCCGTCCACGCCCAGGGTGAGCCCGGCCATGCCGAGGGAGGCGTCGAAGAGCACCCATACGGTGCCGTCGGCGAAGCCGACGCCGACGCGGCGCAGGGTGAGCGGGCCGACGGAGCGCTGGACGCCGATCCAGGCGACCAGCGGGAGACCGCTGCCACCGTTGCCGCCCTGTGCCGCAAGGGCCTTGCCACCCCCGCCGGCGCCGCGCACGGCGAGCGACGTCGTCCCGGTACGGCCCGGCAGCTTCAGGTCGACCGTGAAGGCCATGCCCTTGGCCAGCCCGTCGGCGGGCAGGCGGGGCAGTTCCGCGTCGGCGGCGGTGAGGGCCTTGTTGAGCTCGGCGACGCGGGCGGCGTCCAGCTTCCCGGAGGCGGCCAGGGCGCCGAGCCCGCACAGGCCGACGTCCTCGACATCGGGTATCTGCCCCTGGAGCAACGGCACTTGGGACAGCCGGGCGGCCAGGCCCAGCCCGACCCGGACGGCCCACGCCCGGTCCCCGCCGGACGGCTTGTCCGAGACGACGACCAGCGAGCCGCCGCCCTTCTCCTTGGCCGCGAGCACGATGGACCTGCGGGCGGAGGCGTACGCGACGGTGATCTCGTCGAGCGTGCCGAGTACGGACAGGACCTGCTCGGCGGACGGGTCGGTGACGCCGAGGAGGCGGGCGAGGTCGGCGAAGGAGACGCCCTTCGAGTCCGTGCAGCCGGCGGTGAACTCGGCCTGCTGGACGTCCTTGACGGTGAACGTCAGCTCATGGCCCTCGGCGATCTCCAGGGTGAGGCTGCCCTCGTACTGCTGGTCGTAGCCGGGCTGTCCGTCGGTGCGCCTGGTGAGCCCGACGGTGACGTCGAGGACCGCCGCGTCCGCACCGAGCGGGAAGTCGGCCCTCGCGTGCAGCCCAAACTTCTTCGCCTCGCTGTCGTACGTGACCGTCAACTGCTCGACGGTGACGCCCTGGAGGACGGGCGGCGCCTGGATGCCGAAGGCGGCGAAGGCGTCGCCGAGTCCGACTCCGGAGGCGTCCATCTCGAACTGCCAGCCGGCACCGGTCTGCCAGGTGCCGTGGATATCGACGGTGGCGGCGCCCAGCTGCCAGGTCGCGGTCGCCTCGGCGGTCGTCGTGCCGCCGGCGTGGAGGAGGGTCAGGGTGACCTCGGACAGGGCGATGTCGTCGGTGACGTGCCAGACGTCCTTGAGGTCCAGGTCGATGCCGTAACCCCAGGCCGGGCCACGGCCGAGTTCGGCTCCGACGGAGAGACGGTCGACCGTCAGGCCGTGCGGGACGGGGACGTCCGGGAACCGTGCGGCCAGCAGCGTGCCGAGGGGCAGCGGGCCCTCCAGGACACCGCTGAGGGTGCGGTCCGGCAGGCTCACGGAGACGTCCACGGCCACCCCGTCCGCCAGGGTGATCCGGCCACCGACGACCGCCGACGGCGCGGGAGCCGCACCCAGCGGATCCACGACGGCGAACTCGGCGTGCAGGTCGTCCAGCGTGAGCAGGTTCCCCAGCGCCTGCCATGAGCCGGTGAGGGCGAGCCGGATGCCGAGGGAGCGCCAGCGGGCGGTGCCGTCCTCCGACGTGGAGGGGACGAAGTCGAGGCTGATGCCCGTCAGTTCGAGGGTGGTCCCCTCGGGGGCAATGTCGCCGGGGAGCTCGAAGGCGCCGCTCGGCAGTTTCGCCCACCGTCGCAGGGCGTCCGAGCCGGACAGCCGTACGCCGGGAAACCGCCCGGAGAGGCTCCAGCCCTGGAACCTTCCCCGGGGCAGGTATCCCCAGATGTAGGGGAGGGAGGCGGCCTGTCCACCGGGGAAGGTCAGCTCCAGGCCGCAGCCGACCTCGGCCGTCGGGTCCGCTCCTCCCAGGTACGGCTCGACGCCGAAGACGAGGTGGCGTGTCCCGACTCCCACCGGCTCCAGGACGGCGGGGATGTCCGCCAGTTCCGGGGGAAGCCCTGGGCCGTCCGCCGGGAGGGCCGCGTCGACGCGCACGCCCGCGATGTTCCGCCCGTCGGGTGTCGGGAGGAACAGGACGACCGCCGCGCCGGGAGCGGACGCGCCCAGCAGGGACACCCGGCCGGTGACCCGAAGGGCGGCCGGGTCGACGGTCACGTCGTCGACGACGAGGGCGGCGTCCGGCAGGAAGCGGGCGAACAGATCGGCGGCCAGGTCGAGTTGCAGAAATGCGGCGGTGACGCGCAGCGATCCGTCACGCTGGGCCTTTTCCAGGGTCACGCGCAGGTCAGAGACATTCAATGACATGGTGTTCCGGTCCTGTCTACGCGTATTCGATGGCATAGCCGTTGGGCTCTTGACTATCGAGCCGCAAATGCCAGTCGACGCCTCTCTGATTGGGCAGCGCCATGGAGCTGAAGACACCGCTCGCCGGCGTGTGCACAAAAGAGCCGTTGGGCCCGTTGAGGTCGTCCTGCGCGACGTATCCGCAGGAGTTCGGAACCGTGGCCTGCGGAAGCGGTCCCTTCCGCTTGCTGTTCCAGTACGGCACGACTCGGTTCATGTTCTTGACGCGGCAGGTCGCGGAGCCGCTGAACTTCTTCAGCCCGGTGCTGATGAACAGTCCGTCGGGGGTGGTCCAGTCCAGCCATTCATTGGTTGTCGACGTCTCGCTCGCGTGGTGGCCGAGTTTGAGCCAGAGATTGGCCTCCCGCTTGCACAGGTCCCCGTCCCACAAAACGAGGTACTCCTCATTGGTCGCCACGGCGTCGGCCATGAGGAGCACCTTCTGCCGCGTGCCCACCGGACCGTCGCCCACGAGAACGGTGACCAGACTCGACTTGTTGGCCACTTTGCTCTTGTCCCCGGACTCGAGCGCGCCTTTGTCCTCGTATCCGCACGCGGCTCCCACCAGATACAGATTGGCCTGGGTCGCCTGTCTCCCCGTCAAGAGCGGCACCGGAGCCGCCGGCTTGTTGATGAGCTCGGGCTTCTGCGCGATGCCTTGGCGATCGGCGTGGTCCTTGAAGTCCTGCCAGTCGAAGACGAGCCTGGAGACGAATTTCGTACGGTCCCGGTAGTCCAGGAGCCCGAGTCCGTACAGGATCTTGCCGATGGAGAAGACGAGCACGTTGGAGTCCTGGACGGGCTCCAGTACGGCCCTCAGCAAGTTGAAGTGATCCTCATCGGGATGCGTGATGATGAGGTAGTCCAGGAAGCCGGGCGTGGGCAGGTTGTCGAGATACTTCCCGATCTTGTCCCGCAAACGCTGGACCAGTTGCTGCTTCGGCGTCTCCCTCGAGGGCGACGCGTTGTGGTGCAGAACCGCTCCCGTCGTACCGCAGTCGATCAGCACCGCATTCGTCCCGGTCTTCTTACCCCTGACCAGGTCGTAGAACCATAAGAGGGTGCAATCACCCTGACCGACATTGAAGAAAACAGCCTCGACCGGCATGAACCTCTCCGCGCCACGGGAACCACAGGACTTCCCGGCCGCCTCTCACACCCCCGGAGCCGGGACAAGGGAGAATCATGGCGGGTCACGAAAGGGTGTTCGTGCGCCCGGACGTCTTTCCGGCCATGCGCCGCCACGGAGGCACGCCCGTACCGCCACGGCCCGGCGTGAACGCATGGTCGCCTATCACCCTTGCGCCGGTGGCGAGTTGCCCACAGCCACGGCCGCACCGCCGCCCGGGCCCGCGAGCAGGCAATCTGTCCGAAGATCGACGGACCGGAGTCCGGTGTCCGGTGTCCGGTGTCCGAGGGACGGTGCGCGAGGGCGCGCCCGCCGCGCCCCGCGTTTGCCTCCCGCACCGCTCCCCCACCGCCCCGTCCGGTTTCCGCCCGCGCCCCCGGGCGCAGGATCGGAAGAAGGGGGCCGCACGGCGGATGGGGAGAGACATGACCGTGATAGTCGGGCTCGTGCACAACGGGCGGGTGCACCTGGGCGGGGACTCCGCCGGAGTGTCCGGGCTGAGGATCAGCGTCCGCAGAGATCCGAAGGTCTTCCGCAACGGCCCCTACGCCATGGGCTTCACCACCAGCTTCCGCATGGGGCAAACTGCTGCACCACGCCTTCAAGGCACCCAGGCCCAAAGGAGACTTGGACCGGTTCATGACGACCGTCTTCGTGGACAGGCTCCGCAAGTGCCTCAAGGACGGCGGCTGGGCGCGCAAGGACTCCGAGCAGGAGCAGGCGGGGACGTTCCTCGTCGGGGTGCACGGCCGGCTGTTCACCGTCTACGGCGACTACCAGATAGCCGAACCCGCCGACGACTACGCGGCCGTGGGGTGCGGCGGCGAGTTCGCCCTCGGCGCGCTGCACGCCACCGAAGGGCTGGAGCTCAAGCCGCGCAGGCGGCTGACCCTGGCCCTCGCCGCCGCCGGCCACCACAGCGCCGGGGTCTCCGAGCCGTTCGGTTACGTCACGGCCCGGAAGGGTCCCGCCTAGAGGACGATCTGGTCCGCTCCCGCCTCCAGCCGGACGATCGCCGCCCGGCAGGCCGCCGTGAAGCGCCGGAACGTGTCGTTGGCGGTCTTCGCCCGCCCCTGGCGGGTGAAGGAGCCGAACATGCTCTGGCCGCAGCTCCGTGGTGAGCTCCAGCTGACCGCCCTTGCCCAGCAGGGTGCGGTTGCAGATGTTGGCGGGGTCGTCGCCGTTGAGGGCGGGGACCTTGGCTCCGTCGATCGTCCGGAAGCCCGCGGCGCGGAGTTCCTCGTGCAGATGGCGCTGGAAGTCGGTGTTGCGCCCGCCGACCACCACCGCCTCGGGGCGGGAGGCGGGGGCGCCGGCCTGGGCGGCGGTGCAGCCGTGCAGGCTCAGGACGTTGAGGCTGCCGGCCGCCATCGCGAGCGCGACGCGGTCGTCGCAGTGCGCGGAGGTGACGTGCAGCTCACGGTTGTCCGCGTTGCGGATGCCCTCGAACATCCAGTAGTCGTGGACGGGAGCGTCCGCCCCGTCCCGTTCCAGGGTGGCGGGGTGGTAGCCGGCGACGGCCAGGCAGAGTTCGGACGTACCGGCCTCGATGGCGCCTCCGTGCAGGGCCATGACGGTCGTGCGGTGGAAGGGGAAGCGCTCCTCGGAGCTCGCGTCGGCCATCTCGTGCCGCTTGTAGCGGCGGGCGTAGTCGGTGCCCTCGCCGTTCGGGAGCCGGGTGTAGAGGTCGGTGTTGGACGCGTAGAGGTCACCGGCGGCCGCGGCCCGGGCGGTTCCCGTGCCGAGCGCGGAGAGCAGGGGCGTCATCGCGAGGGCGGTGAGGATCGTCCTGCGGCTGGTGCGGGCGTGATGCGGCGTCGGCTGGGGCATGTGGTTCCGTTGCGATCGTTCGGCCGGTGATGGACCGTCGAGTCTCTCCCGGCGGTCGTTCGTGGTCAACCGGGGCTCAGCGCGCCAGCCAGCGCACCTCGTACGGGCCGAGGGACAGCTCCCGTCCGTCCACCCGGGCGGCGACCCGCCGGTGCTCGGTGTTGACGACGAGCACGGCCGCGTCGTCGGCGAGGACCTGGATCCTGGCGCCGCGCCCCGCGCCGGCGGCCACCGGCCGGAAGGCGCTGCCCGGGGGGAACTCCTTGGCGAACCGGCGGAGCAGCCGGGACATGGGCAACTCCTCGCCCCCGTCGCGCAGATGGGTGCTCCGCCAGAGGCAGCCGGGGCAGTCGTCCCCGGTCCGCTGCGGGTTCCAGTAGAAGGCGGCCGAGGCACCGCTCTCCGCCAGCCGCATCATGGCGGTGGCCTGTACGGCGGTGCGGTGCTGCTCGCTCCAGCCGTCCCGGCCGCCCGGCCGGTCGTCGTGGGCGGGCGGCTCGACGTACCACTCGGCCCACCACACCGGAAGGCCGGTGACGTCCGTCAGCCAGCGGGTGACGTCGGCGAACTTCTCGGTGGCGGCGAACTCGTCGGGGATCGTCCGGTGACCCTCCCGGGTGTAGTCGGCCCCGTCCACGACGACGAAGTCCCGCACCCGCCTTGTGCGCGTTCCAGTAACGGACGACGTCGACGGAGCGGCGGTCGAGCGCGCCCCAGGCGCCGCGCACCTCGGGCGAGCCGTCCTCGTCGTCGGGCGGGTCGTGGTCGACGACGACGTACGGGCCGCCGACGAGGTTCCTCGGGTTCTGCCGCTTCAACTCGGCGAAGACGAGGTTGTACAGCTCGGTGTACCCCTCGTAGTTCCAGCGGTTCCGGCCGTCGTCCCAGAAGCCTTGAGCTCGTTCCACACCAGGAAGTGCCGGATGTCCGGGTAGCGGCGGGCGATCGTGCCCGCGAGCCGGGCGAAGTCCCCGTAGTGGCGACGGTCGGGCGCGGTCTCCAGCCGGGACCAGTCGGTGCGCCCCTTCCGCCCGCCCTTCATCCAGTCGGGGGCGCCGCACAGGTGAGGACGGGGACGGCGCCGGTGGCCCGCATCAGGGCGACGCGCTCGTCGAGGGACTCGAAGTCGTAGCGTCCGGGCGCCGGTTCGGGGTTCTCCGCGCCCCAGCCCATGATGTGCTGGTTCTGCGGCAGCGACCGCGCGGAGAGCAGGCCGACGGTCCTGCGCGTGGGCCTCCGGCGTGCCGTGGTCCGCGCTGTACTGGGTGTGGGTGAAGCCCCATCCCGGCCGCACGTCGTCGTCGGGGCGGGCCCCTTTCGGCGCCGCGCCGCCACCCGGCCGGCCCGAGGCCATCGTCAGCGGCAGGGCGGCCAGGGCCACCGCGCCGCACGTGCCGAGCAGGGCCGTGAGCGGCCACCGCCCTTGCTGTCGTGTCGTCCCACGGCATCCAAGAATAGGCGGCATCGTCCGGTTTTCCTCCGCGCACGCATCCGGAAGGGAGCGAACATCCGTACAAACAGCGGCACTTCACGGTCCGGCGGCATCAGACTCCGTACAGCGCCCGCCGTGCCCCGCGTACGCCTCCATCGCTCGGGCCTGCTCACTCGGGAGACAGTTCCCCCTCCTGCAGGCTGCGGCGGCGCGCCCACGCCCGAAGGTCCGCCCGCGAGGAGAAGTGCGCGACGTTGCGGTCGATCCCGCCGGAGATGTCGTACTGGTGGAACGTCCACGCATGCTGCACGCCCGGCCGGGCCCGCCGCGTGCGCGGGGTCGGCGATCCACAGGCCGTCGCCCGCGTTGCCCGTGGTGTCGCGGTGGAACCAGAAGTCGCGGTTGCAGTAGAGGACGACGCGGTGGCCCCGGGCCCGGTCGCGGACGCGGGCGATCCAGCGGTCCTTGTCGGCGCAGGGGACGCCGTGTGTGCTCCCAGTCGAGGGCGAGGATGTCGCCCTCGCGTAAGGCGATCTTCCCGAGGAAACGATCCGCCTGGGCGGACATCGATCCCGGGGTCACGAAGTGGTAGTAGCCGACGACGAGCCCGCCCGAGCGGGCGTGGTCGCGTTGCGCGACCCACCGGGGGTTGGTGTACGACATGCCCTCGGTGACCTTGACGAAGGCGAAGTCCTGTCCGCGGATGGGGTAGTTGGCGCTCTGGTAGCTGCTGACGTCGACGCCGTGAAGCATGGCGGACCCCTTATTGCCTGCCGGTTACCGCTGCCGATGTTTGCGTGTACATGACGCAGTATCGGCGCGGGGTGACGCTTCGGCGAGCCCCCTGGCAGACTGCGCCCGTGACGGTCAAAGGCGTGCTCTTCGACTTCTCCGGAACCCTGTTCCACATCGAGTCGCCCGAATCGTGGCTGGGGGCGGCCGCCGCGCGGTGCGGCATCACGCTCGGCGAGGACGAACTCCACCGCCTCGCGGTGGAGTTGGCCGACACCGGAGCACAGCCGGGCGGTGGACTGCCGCGCGAGGTGCCCACGCATCTGGCAGAGGTGTGGGCACAGCGCGACCGCAGCGCGGCGGAGCATCGCGCGGCGTATCTCGGGCTGGCGCGCGAGGTGGCCCTGCCCGCGCCCGAACTCCACGAGGCCCTTTACGCACGGCACATGGAGCCGGCGGCGTGGCACCCGTACCCCGACGCGGCCGCCGTGCTCACCGCCCTGCACGGATGCGGCGTACGGACCGCTGCCGTGGTGAGCAACATCGGCTGGGACCTGCGCCCGGTCTTCCGCGCGCGCACGGGCTGGACGCGTTCGTGGACGCGTATGTGCTGTCGTACGAGCACGGCGTACAGAAGCCGGATGCGCGGCTGTTCGCGGCGGCGTGCCGGAGATCGGGATTCCGCCCGGCGATGCGCTGATGGTCGGGGACAACCCGGAGGCGGACGGTGGTGCGGGGCGGCTGGGGTGCGCCGTGCACCTGGTGGATCCGTTGCCGGTGCCGGGAGCGGCGGGAGGGGTTGGTGCCGGTGCTGGCCCTGGCAGGTGCGGTGGAGTAGGGATCCCCGGAGGGACTCCGCCTGTGCCCACCCTTCACCCGGGCTCCGCCGGGCCCATCCGTCGGCCCCGTCAACCGCCCCATCGCCTGACCGGTCGACGCCGTCAGGGGCTCCTCTCGTCCATGCTGGCAATGAATCCACCCATTACGCCGGGGACCGCATGGAAGGGAGACGTCCATGACGCCGGAGGAAGTGCTGAGCCACGCGACGACCCCCTGCGTCTCCTGCCTCGCCCTCGGCCGCGAGACCGTGGGCTTCCCCAAGAAGCTCGGCTCCCCGCGCCTCTACCACGACATCGACACGCTGGTGGGAACCCTCGACTACGGTTCCCTGCGCATCGCGACGGCGACCATGGGCTTCAAGCACACCCCACTGGACACCGAGGACGCCCGCACCGACGCAGCCGTCCCCCTCTGCATCGTGAAGATCGGCCATTCCTTCGACGGCACGGTCCACCGAATGCCGCCTGGTCCGGCTGCCTTTCAAGGACCTCATGGTCACGGGCGCGTGGTCCGGTCCGGCCCGCTTGCAGCTGTCCGCCCATGCCCTGGCTCCGATCGCCGATCTGCCCATGAGGGAAATCGTCTGCGCCCGTCACACCCTGCTGACCGCAATGCAGTACGGGCGTCCCACAGCCGTCCACGACTACCTCGCGTAACCCGAGCGGCTGCCGTCCGGTGGTGACCGGGGCTCACGACTCCCCGCGGAACACCGACAGGATCCGCTCCGCCGCCAGCGTCGCTGTCAACGTCCCGTCCCGGAGCCGCCGTTCGAGCTCCGGCGCGGCCTCACGCACCCCCCGCATGCCCCCGCAGCTCCCCCAGCAACTGCTCCCGCACCATCGACCACGCCCACTCCACCTGCTGATCACTGCGCCGCCGCGCCAGCTCCCCCGTGACGTCGAGGATCCGCCGGTGCTGCTCCAGCCGCTCCCAGACCTCGGTCAGGCCAGCGCCCTCCCGGGCACTGCACGTCAGAACAGGCGCGTTCCACGCCGCGTCCGGCGAGCGCATCAGCCGCAGCGCGCCCGCGAGTTCGCGCGCCGCCGACCGCGCGTCCCGCTCGTGCGGGCCGTCGGCCTTGTTGACGGCGACCACGTCGGCCAGCTCCAGGACGCCCTTCTTGATGCCCTGCAACTGGTCGCCCGTGCGGGCCAGGGTGAGCATGAGGAAGCTGTCCACCATGCCGGCCACCGCCGTCTCCGACTGGCCCACCCCGACGGTCTCGACGAGGACGACGTCGTAACCGGCCGCCTCCATCACGACGATGGTCTCCCGCGTGGCCCGGGCGACCCCGCCCAGGGTCCCGGCCGTGGGCGAGGGCCGGACGAAGGCCGCGGGGTCGGTCGCGAGACGTTCCATGCGTGTCTTGTCGCCGAGGATGGAGCCGCCGGTGCGGGACGAGGACGGGTCCACGGCGAGCACGGCGACCCGGTGGCCGAGGCCGGTGAGCAGCGTGCCGAGGGCGTCGATGAAGGTCGACTTGCCGACGCCGGGCACGCCCGTGACGCCGACCCGCCGCGCCGCGCCGGAGTGCGGCAGCAGCTGGACCAGCATCCGCTGGGCGAGCTCCCGGTGGTCGGCGCGGGTGGACTCGACGAGGGTGATGGCGCGGGCGACGGCCGCCCGCTTCCCGTCGAGCACACCCTTGACGACGGCGTCCAGATCGATGGTCCGGGCCACGGCCATGGGCCTACAGCTCGTGGCCGAGGACCCCGGCGAGGGTCTTCAGCAGGTCGTGGGCGGCGTCGGGGATGACCGTGCCGGGCGGGAACACGGCCGTGGCGCCCGCCTCGTGGAGCGCCGGGACGTCCTGCGGCGGGATCACCCCGCCGACGACGATCATGATGTCCTCCCGGCCCTCCTCGGCGAGGCACTCGCGCAGCGCCGGCACGAGCGTGAGGTGCCCGGCGGCCAGCGACGAGACGCCGACGACGTGCACGTCGGCCTCCACCGCCTGCCGGGCCACCTCGGCCGGGGTCTGGAACAGCGGGCCGACGTCCACGTCGAAACCGAGGTCGGCGAAGGCCGTGGCGATCACCTTCTGGCCGCGGTCGTGGCCGTCCTGGCCCATCTTGGCGACCAGGATGCGCGGACGGCGGCCCTCCTCCCGCTCGAAGGCCTCGACCAGTTCACGGGTGCGCTCCACGCCGGACGACGGTCCGGCCTCCTGCCTGTACACACCGGAGATCGTACGGATGCGGCTCGCGTGGCGCCCGTACACCTTCTCCAGGGCGTCCGAGATCTCGCCAACCGTGGCCTTGGCGCGGGCCGCGTCCACCGCGAGGGCCAGGAGGTTGCCCTCCAGGCCCGGGCCGGGGCCGGACTCCGCCGCGGCCGTGAGGGCGCGGAGCGCGTCCTGGCAGACGGCCTCGTCGCGTTCGGCGCGCAGCCGGCGCAGCTTGTCGAGCTGCCGCTCGCGGACGGAGGAGTTGTCGACCTTGAGGACGTCGATCTGCTCGTCGCTGTCCACCCGGTACTTGTTGACGCCGATGACCGGCTGCCGGCCGGAGTCGATGCGGGCCTGGGTGCGGGCGGCGGCCTCCTCGACGCGCATCTTGGGGATGCCCGCGTCGATCGCCTGGGCCATGCCGCCGGCCGCCTCGACCTCCTGGATGTGCGCCCACGCGCGCCGGGCGAGGTCGTGGGTGAGCCGCTCGACGTACGCGCTGCCGCCCCAGGGGTCGATCACCCGGCAGGTGCCGGACTCCTGTTGGAGGAGGAGCTGGGTGTTTGCGGGCGATGCGGGCGGAGAAGTCCGTGGGCAGGGCGAGGGCCTCGTCGAGCGCGTTGGTGTGCAGCGACTGGGTGTGGCCCTGGGTGGCGGCCATGGCCTCGACGCAGGTGCGGGTGACATTGTTGAAGACGTCCTGGGCCGTCAGGGACCAGCCGGAGGTCTGCGAATGGGTGCGCAGCGACAGCGACTTGGCGTTCTTCGGCTCGAACTGTGCGACGAGGCGCGCCCACAGCAGCCGGGCGCGCGCGCATCTTGGCGATCTCCATGAAGAAGTTCATGCCGATCGCCCAGAAGAAGGAGAGGCGCGGCGCGAAGGCGTCCACGTCCAGGCCGGCTTCGCGGGCCGGCCCGCAGGTATTCGACGCCGTCGGCGAGGGTGTAGGCGAGCTCCAGGTCGGCCGTCGCGCCCGCTTCCTGGATGTGGTAGCCGGAGATGGAGATGGAGTTGTAGCGCGGCATCCTCGCGAGGTGTACGCGAAGATGTCCGAGATGATCCGCATCGAGGGCCGGGGCGGATAGATGTAGGTGTTGCGGACCATGAACTCCTTGAGGATGTCGTTCTGGATGGTCCCGGCCAGCTTCTCGGGCGGTACGCACCTGCTCCTCCCGCGGCGACGATGTACAGCGCGAGCACCGGCAGCACGGCGCCGTTCATCGTCATCGACACGCTCATCCGGTCCAGCGGGATGCCGTCGAAGAGCTGCCGCATGTCGTAGATGGAGTCGATGGCGACGCCCGGGCCATGCCGACGTCGCCGGTGACGCGCGGGTGGTCGCTGTCGTAGCCGCGGTGGGTGGGCAGGTCGAAGGCGACGGACAGCCCCTTCTGACCGGGCCGCCAGGTTGCGGCGGTAGAACGCGTTGGACTCCTCGGCGGTGGAGAAGCCCGCGTACTGCCGGATGTCCAGGGCTGGTTGACGTACATCGTGGGGTAGGGGCCGCGCAGATAGGGCGCGATGCCCGGGTACGTGCCCAGGAAGTCCAGCCCGCGCAGGTCCTCGCCGGTGTAGAGGGGTTTGACGCCGATGCCCTCCGGGGGTCTCCCACTTGAGGTCGGCGGCGCTGTGACCGGTGTTCTCCTTGAGGGCGGCCTGCCAGCGGCCGTGTCCGGCGCCGGCGGCCTCTCCCGGCCCCAGGTCGATACCGGAGAAGTCGGGGATCATCGCGCCACTCCCAGGTGGTCGAGGACGGAGGTCAGGACGGCGATCGCGTCGCCGCCCGCGTGGACGAACTCGTCGACGTCCGAGGGAGGTTGCTCGCCCCGCCGGCCCGCGAGGAGGACCCGTCCGGCCCCGGCGCCTTCAGCGCGGCGGCGACGGCGTCCGCCTGCTCGGCGTAGAACGCGTCGGAGGAGCACAGGAAACGCCACCGTGGCACCGCTGCGGCGGAAGGCCTCGGCAGCGGTGTCCCGCGTCGACGGAGGCGGGATCGTGCACGGGCTCGACGCCGCCCGCCTGAAGGAGGTTGGCCGCGAACGTGGCCCGCGCGGGTGTGGGCCGCGGGCGAGCCGAGGGCGGCGAGGAAGACCCGGGGGCGGGCGCCGGTCGCGGCCAGGTGGGCGTCGGAACGGGCACGCAGCGCCTCGTACGCCTCGTCGCGGCGCACCCTCGGCAGACCGCCGGCCGGCGGTCGGGGGCGCGGCCTCGCGCTCGACGGGCCGCTCGGCCAGGTGCGGGAACTCGCTGACGCCGGTGACCGGTTCGCGCCGGGTGGCCAGGCGGCCGGAAACGCTCCGCCCAGGTGGCGGCCAGCCGTTCGGCGACCAGTCCGGAGCGCAGGGCGGCCTCCTGCCCGCCGGCGCGCTCGATCTCCTGGAACCACGCCCAGGCGGCGCGGGCGAGTTCGTCGGTGAGCCGCTCGACGTACCAGGAGCCGCCCGCCCGGGTCGATGACGCGGGCGAGGTGGGACTCCTCCAGCAGGATCGACGAGGTGTTGCGGGCGATCCGGCGGGCGAAGGCGTCGGGCAGGCCGATCGCGCTGTCGAAGGGCAGGACGGTGACGGCGTCCGCGCCGCCCGACGCCCGCCCCGAGGCAGGCGACCGTGGTGCGCAGCATGTTCACCCAGGGGTCCCGACGGGTCATCATCACCGGGGAGGTGACGGCGTGCTGGCGCTGGGCGCGGGCGGCCGGGGCCGCCCCGCAGACCTCGGCGACGCGGGCCCACAGGCGGCGGGCCGCGCGCAGGGTGGCGATCGTGAGGAACTGGTCGCACCGGCGGCGTACCGGAACTCCAGCTGGGCGCAGGCCTCGTCGATGCCGAGGCCGGGCGTCGGTGAGGGTGCGCAGGTAGGCGACGCCGGTGGCCAGCGAGCAGCCGAGCTCCTGGCGGCGGAGCCGCCGGCCTCGTGGTACGGGAGGGCGTCGACGACGAGGGCGCGCACGCCGGTGGCGGTCCTCCAGGCACGCGGTGGCGAGGGCGGCGACGTCGGAACCGGGGGCCGTGCCGGTGCGGGCGAGGGTGCCGAGCGGGTCGGCGCCGAGGTTGCCGCGGGCCTCGGTGCGGGCGGTGCCGCGCTCGTCGTACAGGCGCAGCAGGGCCCGCGCGGCGGCCTCGGTGTCGTGACCCGCGTCGAGGACGACGGGGGCGAGGTCGAGGAGGACGCCGTCCAGGGCCGTTCCGATGCCCTCGACGGGGAGGCCGGCGGCGCCGACGGTCAGCCAGAGGGAGGTTGACGCCGTTCTCCAGGTCCGCCAGGACGGCCTCGTTGGTGCGGCGGGGGTCGGGGTGGGCGTGGAGCTGGCGTACGTCCCAGCCGGAGGACGGCCGTTCCCTCGGGGCGCCCGCCGCGGACGAACGGCGGGAAACCGGGGCAGGACCGGTCTGCGTGGGCGTCACGACGTCCGTCGGCGGATGTACAACGGGCGGGGTGCGCAGACCCGTCCTGGAGGGCGGTGGCCAACGCGTCCTCCGCCGCCGTCCCGCCGCCTCGGTGCCCGACTTGCGCAGTACGCCCTCGACGAGGCGCTGCCACTGCTCGCGGGTCGCGTCCGGGAATTCGGCGGCCAGGGAGAAGCCTTCTTCGGGCAGGACCGTCATGGGGGAAGGCTAGGCGCTGGAGTGCGCCTCGGAAGAGGGTGTGGGGCTGTGACCTTGGCCTCTTCCGGCCGGGAGGTTTGCCCCCGGCCCGCCCTTTCACCGTTTCTTCCGGGGGAGACCCCCGGACGCCCCCATGCACCCTTCGGGTGAAGTCCTCAAGCGCCGGACGGGCTGGATTCGGCGCGCCGATTCAGCCCGTCCGGCGCTTGAGGACGAACGCGGCGCAGCCGCGTTGCCCCGCGCGGAGCGCAGGGAAAACGGTGAAAGGGCGGGACGGGGGCTCAATCCCCACCCAGAACGAATTCGCACCACACCGACATTGCCGCACCCCCGCGACTCGACGCCCCCACACATCCGCCAACCGATCCACCAGCATCAGCCCCCGCCCCGACACCCCGACTCCCCCGGCTCCCTCCCGCCGCGGCAGCGCGCTGGAGCGGTCCTCCACCTCCACCCGCAGCCGGCGTTGGGGACCTCCGAGCATACGGATGGTCACCACCGCCGCCCCGTCCGTGTGCAGCAGCGGTTCGTCGCCAACTCGTCCGCACCAGCCGATTTCGTCCGACGCGCTCGCGTGCTCCCAC